>QHRJ01000281.1 GCA_003220075.1 Verrucomicrobiota bacterium | reverse complement strand
CGCCTACGGGTATGATCCCTATTACAGCCACTATGTTTACGACGGCCCGATTTTCGGCTATGGCCAGGCTGCGCCGGGCGACGTGACGGTGGACGTGCAACGAGCGCTGGCGCAACAGGGGTACTATTATGGGCCAATCGATGGCATCCTGGGTCCAGGGACGCGCAGCGCGATTCAGCGGTACCAAATCGATCATGGTTTGGCGGTAACGGCGGCGATTGATGAGCAGACGCTATATACGTTGGGGTTGACGTAAGGAGCTCGCCACGGCGAGTCCGTCCGGTGGCGGACAGGGAGCGGGGGAAAGACGACCGTGATAAGTAGAAGTGATTGGTGATTGGAGGCGGTGATTCTTGGAACCGCGCGGTGGATCGAATCTGCCGCGCACGGTTTTGTTTTGGCGGTGTCGCAGCGGCGCGGCACTGAATCGCGCATTCAGCGTTCGTTCATGATTTGATGGGAAAGTCCTAGGACGCCGAACGACGGACGGGCTCGCGGGAGCTCGTCCCTCCAGGGGATCACCAAGCGGCCTGCGGCTCGGCTTCCGGCGGGGAGCGAAGAGCGCAAAGCGAAGACCTGCGGCTCGCAGAGAATCCTTGCCCTACACTGGAAGAATGGTCGAGCGGAATTGCCCGGAACGGTGTTGAATAAACGACAGGAAGATGTTGTCTTATTAGAAAGGTTAAAATGACAAAGATTCTCGTGGTCGGTCTGGTAATGATTCTGGCGGCGGCGGGAAGCGCGCGCGCGGACGGCACAAATGGGAAGAGCGATCAAAGTAGCAATCCGCCGGCAACGACAGGAAGTGCGCGTTCATCTGAGAGCGGCTCTGTGCAACAAGGTGCGGTAGCGCCTGCGCGTTCAAGTGGGAGCAGCGTTGTCCACCAGGGTGCGGTAGCGCCTTCCAACCGAAGCGGGAGTGCCCCGGTAGTCCGCCACTATCCAAGTAATGTTAATGTGCAAAACGGTGTGCAGCCCAATCTCCCCGCGAACTGGCGCGTCCAACGCTCTTTGGACCGCTCGGAGCTGTTAACCCGCCAAGCGATGTACTATCGGAACCAGGTAAATCTTGCGACGGTTCAGAGAACCAACCAAAGCACAGCTAACACCGGCCAAGTCCGCGGTAGCGGACAAGTGAACCTGCCGAGCCAAAATGTGATACGAACAGGGCGTCACCGCGATGATCAAGACGCCTCGCGGAATGGCACCAATGTGACCAACGGAACTGGTGGGACACAAGTGACAAATAGCAAGCCCATCCCGGCTACGAACGCAGGACTGCGCGGTGGCAAACGGGTCCTCAATTTTAACAACTCCAACACCATGAATTTCACTGACGCCTGCCGGCGGCATCGTGATCGTCACGATCGCGATTGGTGGCGGAATCACTGCACAACCATCATTTTAATCGGCGGCGGCTTTTACGCCTGGGACCTGGGATATTGGTATCCGGCTTACGGATACGATTCCTATTATTCGAACTACACTTACGACGGCCCGATCTACGGTTATGATGGTCTGGCGCCGGACCAGATCATCGCCGACGTGCAATACCAGCTGCAACAACTCGGCTACTTCGCCGAGGCGGTTGATGGCGTGCTCGGACCGATAACACAACAGGCGATTGCAGATTATCAGTTGGACAACGGCCTGGCAGTCACCGGTGCGATCGATCGACCGACCCTGGTTGCGCTTGGATTTATCGATTAAGAGGCCAGAAGACGCGGCTCCGCAGAGCGTCGCCCTACCAAAAATGGGTTCCGCGGCGGACGCGCGCATCGGGATCCCTCGTCTACGCTCGGGATGACGTTGGAATTAAGCAAGTCCGGTAGGGCGAGACTTTGTCGAGCCGCCGAGGTTTGTGTTTTGTTTGGCTGGGCGACTTCCGCCGCGGCGGACAGGTTCCAGTCACCCTCCGATTGCCGGGCGTAAATTGAGGCGATAAGGTGGGCGCGATGGAAAACGGAACGCCGCACTTAGTCGCGCGGGATTTGCGGCGCTCGTTTCGAATGGGACCGCGTCGGATTGAAGTATTGCGCGGCATCTCGATGGAAGTGCGACGTAGCGAGGCGGTCTTTCTTGTCGGCGCCTCGGGGGCGGGCAAAACCACCTTACTATATACGTTGGCCGGACTGGAACGGCCGGAGGAAGGGACGGTCGATTTCGAAGGGCAGCGGCTTTACACCGGGAGCTCGCAAGCACAGGCGCAGATTCGGAACACCCAAATGGGCTTCGTGTTCCAGAGTTACTTTCTGCTGCCGGAGCTGACAGCGTTGGAAAATGTGATGCTGCCCGGAATGATTGGAGGCAGCGTTCGAGAAAGCGCGGCGGAAGAAAGTTTGCGCGCAGTTGGTTTAGGCGAACGGCTGCAACATTTGCCGGCGGAACTTTCCGGCGGCGAGCAACAACGCGTGGCGATCGCGCGTGCGCTGGTGAATGATCCGGCGATCGTTTTTGCCGATGAACCGACGGGTAATCTCGATTCCAAGACGGGCGATGCGATCATGGATTTGCTGTTGTCATTGGCGCACGAGCGGAAAAAAACGTTGTTGGTGGTGACGCACGATCCACGGCTAGCCGCGTTGGGAGATCGGCAGTTGCATATGGTGGATGGGGTGTTGGAGTGATGGAGTGTGGGAGTGACAGCGGAGTGCAACTCCGCTGGGCGCA
>QHRJ01000280.1 GCA_003220075.1 Verrucomicrobiota bacterium | reverse complement strand
TGACGTGATCAGCGCCGAGCGTGCGCGCAATTTCCACGTTGCGCGTGCTGACGATGGCTGTGACTTCCGTATCGAACGCCTTTGCGATCTGCAGCGCGAAGGTGCCGACGCCGCCCGATGCGCCGTTGATTAAGACTTTCTGGTCGGCATGGATTTTTCCTGTCTTTAGTCCCTGCAATGCGGTCAGGCCGGCAAGCGGGACTGCGCCGGCTTGCTCGAAGGTGATATCGGCTGGCTTCAAAACAACGCGGTCTTTGCGAGCGCAGAGGTACTCCGCGACTGCGCCGCCTTTTAGACCGAAGACTTCGTCGCCTGGTTTGAACTCGGTGACATTGTTGCCAACAGCTTCCACAACGCCGGCGAAATCGCGCGCGAAGCCCGTGAACACTGGCTTGCGCAAACCGAAGAAAAGCCGGCCGAGTAGCGGGCCGCGCACGATGCCTACGTCAATAGCGTTAAGTGCGGCCGCGCGAACTCTGACCAAAAGCTCGTTGTCCTTAGGCACCGGCTTCTCGACCTCCTCGAGCTTAAGGACATCGGGCGAACCGTATTCGCAAAACCTGATCGCTTTCATCCGCTCAGCTGCGGGAGGGATGCTGCGTCCGCATTCGTTAGTCGAAGTCCAGTAAGCGAACTCGAACCACGCGAAGAGAATGAGAAGGATCGCGAGTGCGCTCGATTTCAAGATGCGTTTGATCTTCATTGGCCTAACAAGTCAGTCGCTTCGGCCTGCGCTTTCCAGCGTTCGTTATTCACGCCTTTGACGAGGAGCCAGAGCAACAGTGAGATTTCACCGGGACCGGCGAGGGCGAGATTATATGGATACAGATAGTGTGCGAGCGGCTGCCACAGAAGGGTCAAGTAGCCCAAACCGGCAACGGCATAGAGCACGCCAATAGTCCTGGGCAGAAAGGTTGATCCGGCAATGAGATAGCCAATCAGGATGCACCACAGCCCGAAGAACACCAAGCCGATGTCGTAGGCCTGCGCATTCAATTTGAGTAGCACGAGCGCCAGAGCCTGCATCTGTTCGGGCGCAAAGGCGCTCAACGAGCTCGTGCTTTTCAAAACGAGCAAGGGGCCGAGGGAAAAGAGGACGCTCAACGTCCACATCGCGCACGCGAGCAACATGACCAATGCCGCGAGCAACGGGATGCTTCTGCTCACCGGCTTGAACAGCTTATAAAAGAGAATCGCCCACACGACGTGGAACGGGACAGTTGTAAACGCGAGTACGACGGCAAACCGATACAAGGATTCATGTGCCAAAATGTTGGCGGCTGTGGTTGCGGCGCTGCCGGATACAACGAGCCTGCCGGGAATCACCATCTGGCCGAATACTGACGTCTGGGCGCCGAGCAAATAACAGACGCCTGCCATTCTTGCGTAGAATTTTGGGGAAGCTTCAATCGTACGAGCTGTCATTTGGCTCTTAGCTCAGAAAATATTTGATCTTCATCGCCCCAGTGAATCAGACCACTTCAGCCGGCAGCGCTTTCACGTTCGCTCCTCGAATTAAAAGCCAGAGCATCATCACCAACTCGGCGAAGAAAGCCGGCTGCAACCAGGCGAATGCGGTTTGGTAATATTGCGGAAAGAATTGGGCGGTAATGCTGAGCGCAATCCAGGCGAAGCAGTCAACGATCAGCCAAATGCCTAAAATTCGCGGCAGGAATCTGGAGCGACAGACCAGCAAGCCGAAAGGAAAGAGCCACAATCCCCAAAAAATTTCGGCGATGAATTCTCCCTGATTGTGCAATCGCAAGAACAGCATCGCGAGTGCGTCACGTTGCGGTTTATCGAATACGGTCAAAAATTCGCCACCACGAAACAGAATAACCGCCGCGATGTTGTTCAGCGCATTCAGGAAGCAAATCGCGGCGGACACCAAAACGAAACTCACCATCAGCATCGCCCATGTTTTATTCACGTTGCTGAGCAGGCGATACAACGCGATGGCGAGAGAGATGAAAATTACTTGCCCAGTCAAATCACCGAAGATCGACAATCGCCACATTGTTTCGTGCGCCAGAATATTGTCGGCCGTGGCAGTGGCGTTGCCGCGGACGATGAGCTTGCCCGGAACATAGAGCATGCTGAATGGCGCGACGAAAACCATCGAGAGATAGATAGCGCCCGCGATGCGCGCAGCTTTGTTGATTGGGTGCATTGCTTTCCGTTGTGTCATTTCGAACTCCTTTCTCTGTAAGTCCCCGGCCTAAGTGCTTCCTTTGCTAAGTCGCTTATGTTTCGAACCAGAGGTCTCACGCAAAGGCGCCAAGGCGCTAAGGTTGAGAATTTTCCCCGACCAACCTCCGGAAGTTTGATGTGTGTCGCCTCTTTGCCCCTTCGCACCTTGACGTAAAAGACTCTTCTTGGGATTGCGTCGCAGAAGTCTCACGCAAAGACGCCAAGGCGCTAAGGTTTGGGAAGGAAATCGCGGGTCTGATCGTCGACCCGATGAACTTCCGGTATCTTAATTGATTTCTCTTCTTTGCGCCTTCGCGCCTTGGCGTGAGCATTGGTTGCATATGCATCAGATCGGCCCGCGATAACGCCGCAGGCGAACCGCTGCGAAGATGAATGCGGCAGCGACTGCTAACCCGATCCAGAGACCCGCGCTGCTCAGGTATCTTCCGGGAGTTAGTTGGGCCAGGGAATGAATGTCGGGGTTATGTTGGCCCTGGAAATCAAAAGCTTCCGAGGCGAATCCCATCAAGCGGCTCCCCAGCATCGACGCAAAATGCGAAGTGTTGAAGGTAATCGTTTCGAAAATGCTGATCGCGAGCAGCGGTAATACCGCCCAAGCGCGATCGCAACCAGACCATAAAGCAGGACCACCCAGTTCTGGAAAAACGGGACATGGGCCCACGTCGACGCTGGACTCATTCCGTGGAATATGAGGTTTGCGCTGGTCATCATCAGCATGATCAGTTGCACAGAAACGACCATGACGAAGGCAACCAGCGGTAGAACGACCAGCGGAATGGTCACTTTGGAGAGAACGGTGGTGAGGTCCGACACCGGGAGTGATTTCCAGAAGAGGATGCTGCGATCGCGACGTTCACCGTGTAGCGCGTCGAGACAGTAGAACACGCCCACGAGAAACACGGTGAAGATCATCATCATCGCCGTGATATCATAGGGCTGTTCGATGGCGGCTCGCTGCTTCGCCGGATCATCGAGCAACAACACCGCCTGCCTACGCCCCGGCAGACCAATCGTGCTGATAGCGAGGCCGAACACCTGGACCACAGCGACGATCATCGGCGCTATATATATAGAGCGGTTCTCCCACAGCTCCCGCCAGACCGACCACGAGAAGGGTCGAGTCCTGTAGCGGCGGTCTATGACCGCCGAATCAACGGGCAATTCGGGCGCGGCGTTCGATGGACTATTCATTTGGCCCCTCTGTCCTCTGACTTCTGACCTCTGCTTGCCGCGCCGCAGCCTCGCGCGAAGGCGGGCTCATGACCGCCACGAACACATCGGCAATGCTCGGCCGGCGCACTTCGCCTAACGCGGCGACCTGGTCACGATTCGCCCCATCGAACAGCATCACGCTGCGCCCGAAGACCGACCGCTCGTGAATCGGCTTGAACGCCCGCGCTTCGGCCAGGTGCTCGGGATTCACCATCACTTCCAGATAGCGCGACTCGAATTCTTCCATGCTGCATTCGAGCACGATCTTTCCGCGATCGATGAACATGAGATCGGTCAGAACATCCTGGACCTCTTCCACCTGATGCGTCGTCACCACGATGGTCCGGGACTTATCGAAGTAATCGTTCAGGAGCGAATCGTAGAATTGCTTTCTATATAAGATGTCGAGACCAAGCGTCGGCTCATCCAGGACCAGCAATTTCGCGTCGATCGCCATGACCAAAGCGAGGTGCAGCTGGGCTACCATGCCCTTCGACAATTGCCTGACTTTGCTGGTGCATTTGATCGTGGTCTTGGCCAGAAAACCTTCCGCTTTCGCCCGATCGAATTTCGGATGCACCCCGGCGACGTAATCGAGCAACTGCGTTACCCTGATCCAGCGCGGCAACACCGCGACATCGGCGATGAAAGAAACATCGCGCATGAGCTGATCGCGTGCGTTCCACGGGTCGCGTCCGAGCACAGTTAACTGTCCTTCGTACGAAGTGAGGCCGAGAATCGCGTTGAGCGCGGTGGTCTTGCCTGCGCCATTGGGACCGATGATTCCGAGAATACGGCCCTCTTCAACACGCAGATTTATCCCATCCAGCGCAACCGTTGCGCCAAAAACCTTGCGGAGACCCTGTGCTTCTATGGTTGCCATGGCTTTGGTTTTCCCCCGTTGCAGTCCTCCGTCCTTTGCGCCTTGGCGCCTTGGCGTGAAAATGCATCTGTCGCAGCGATCTCACGCAAAGTCGCAAAGCCGCCAAGGTTCAAGAATGAAATCCGTTGTTTCGATTCATACGCCTTCTTTGCGCCTTCGCGCCTTAGCGTGAAAAACTCTTCGCTGCCTTGTATCGCAGAAGTCTCACGCAAAGACGCCAAGGCGCTAAGGACCAGAGAT
>QHRJ01000079.1 GCA_003220075.1 Verrucomicrobiota bacterium | reverse complement strand
CGTGCATGCCGTAGCCCCCGTTGAATCGCATGAAGTAAGGCATGCGGGCGCCATCGAAATGAGTGCCGTCGGGTTGTGCGTCCTTACGCACATCGATGTTGGATTTCACCACTTCGCCTCGCCCGTTGACGTAGTCGCCGAATTCACTCGAGACATGGTTCCTGTCCTTCTCGATGACGTGATAACGACCTGGCGGCGTATCGAAACCTCGCTTTCCAGTTGAAACCGTGCTTTCCCCAATCAGCCTGCGACTCTTGTAAAAGTAGGCGCGTTGTTCGCGCACATGGACGACGATCTTGGCCTGGCCGGGAAAATGATCGCCACGCCAGAAGCCTTCGGACGTAGTGGCGCCGGGAAAAAAATCGGGCAGCCTTTCCGCGCGGGCAGTAAGTTCTTGCCGAAGATCTGCGCAGCCGCCGAAGATAATTACGGAGCCAATCGCGGCAAAGATTGGGATGATTTTAGGGACCTTCATTCGGCGGCGGACGCTAGTCGTATCATAAGAGAGTGCAACGGGCAGCGGCATTGGTGAAATTACGGGAAATCGGCGGATGCAAACGCAGCAATCTCAATGCCGTTGCCGAGCCTGTTAGGAAGACGACTGCTTTGTCGCATGCATGGGCAATTCTTCCGGGTTTGACGCTGCCCGCGGGTGGAATACGCTCGGTTGATGGCCACAGTGACTGAGCCGGTAACATCATCGTCTGTTAGCAAGAACGCGCCCACGGTCCAGCCGTCGATCAACCTCGAGCGGTGGATCGAGCAGAACCGTGAAAAGTTTAAGCCGCCAGTGAGTAATCGTTACCTCTACGATGGGCGCGATTTTTTTGTGATGGTGATCAAGGGTCCGAACGCCCGGAACGATTTTCACCTAGTCGATTCGGAGGAGTATTTTTACCAGCTCAAGGGGGACATCAAAGTGCGTATTCGCGAAGGCGATTGTATTATCGATCATCTCGTGCGTGAGGGGGAGACGTTTTTTATTCCGCCTAACGTCCCGCATGCCCCGGTGCGGCCGCCGGACACCTTGGGGGTGGTAGTCGAGCGTCGCCGGCCGCCGGGTGAGCACGAGCACGTCATTTTTTACTGCGACAATTGCGGGGCATTAGTGGAGGACATCGATTTCGACTGCGGTGACATCGTTGAACACTTCAGTCAGGCAATGCTCGATTTTTGGAACGATGATGCGCGGCGCACCTGCAAAAAGTGCGGCAAAAAAGTCCCGCAGCCCGAACCGGTAAAGCCGTTCTAGAGAAATAATTGTAGGGCGTTTCTGTGAAGCGCCGGTCTAAAGTAAATGGCGTCGGCCGTGGCGGACCGCCCCACAAATGAAGATCGACCTCCACACCCATATTCTCCCACGGGATTGGCCCGATCTTGACGCCAAATACGGCTATGCCGGATTCGTCCGGCTCGATCACTACAAACCGTGCTGTGCGCGGATGATGATCGGCGACCGCGTCTTTCGCGAAATCATAGACAACGTTTGGGATCCAAAACGGCGGATCGAAGAAATGGATCGCGAGAAAATTTCCATACAAGTGCTCTCGACCGTTCCGGTGATGTTCAGTTATTGGGCGAAGCCACACGACGCGCTCGATCTTTCACGGCGCTTGAACGATCACATCGCGGATGTAGTCCGCGACCATCCGAAACGATTCGCTGGGTTAGCAACTATCCCGCTTCAGGATGCGGATCTGGCGGCTCAAGAATTGGAGCGTTGTGTTCGCAAGCTGGGATTACGTGGCGCGCAGATCGGCACTCATGTGGACGCAAATCCGCACTTCGGACGCATCGATACTTTGAATCTCGATAATGCGTCGCTTCAGCCGGTTTGGACCACGGCAGAACAACTCGACGCTGCCATCTTCGTTCATCCCTGGGATATGCTCGGCAGGGAACGCATGCCAAAATATTGGTTGCCCTGGCTCGTCGGGATGCCGGCTGAGACTTCACTCGCAATTTGTTCGATGATTTTCGGCGGTGTCTTCGAGCGCTTTCCAAAGCTGCGCGTCGCTTTCGCACACGGTGGTGGCGCGTTTCCATTCACCATCGGACGAATCGAACACGCCTTTCACGTGCGCCCCGACTTATGTGCGACCGATAACACCGCAACTCCCCGCAGCTATCTCGCGCATGGCAACGTCCCGGCGCGATTCTACGTCGATTCACTCGTCCACGATAAGGAAGCATTGAAGCTTTTGCTTAAGCTATTCGGCGCAAAGCGCGTTGCACTCGGCTCCGACTACCCATTCCCGTTAGGCGAAACTCACCCTGGCAAACTCATCGAATCGTTGAAACTCTCCGCCAAAGACAAAGTGCAACTCTTTTCCGGCAGCGCGCGAGAATTTCTGGGCCTCAATCCTTGATCGGAACTGGGCTCGCGAAGCTGATTTGTGTGCCCGCGCGAATATTCGTCTTCGGAAGAACAGATGGCTATTTGTCGGTCGGATTCAGGAACTTGAAAGTCAGTCCGGCAAGGAGGCCACCCGCAAGCTCGGCCACAATGTGAATCCAAATGTCCGAGAGATTGACGATTTTCATGACCGCCGCACCGATGGCGACCGCCGGATTGAACGCGCCGCCAGAAATCGCTCCGACTGCGAATATGCCGGCCAGGACCGTGAAACCGATCGCCAGGCCGTAAAAACTGTTGTCCAGAGTGCCTTTCGCGGTCGCGCAATTCACAACGACGTATGCGAGCGCGAAAGTAAAGAGAAACTCAGCGACGAACGCGGCGGGGACGTTCGTAATTTCCATCGGCGTCCCACTTTTTCCGACGAGAAAGATGGCGACGAGCGCTGCGGCAATGCCGGCGGCGATTTGAGCCACCCAGTATGGAACAACGTCTTTCACCAGCAATTTTCCACGGATGAAAACGGCGAATGTGACTGCCGGATTGAAATGCCCGCCCGAAATGTGACCGCCGGCGAAGATCATAACCATAAGCACTGCGCCAATGGCGAGCGCAGGGATGACGCCTGCCGCGGCAGGGATCACAGTGCAGCCGACGGTAAGGACGAGGAAGAAGGTGCCGATAAATTCCGCAATATATTTTCTCATTTTAGTTTCCTGGATAATGAAAGAATGCGTTCAGATTGAGTGAGCGAAATTCTGTATCGCAACCGAGCGGAGCGGGGAAGCTATTTTTCCCGTTCGCAGAATTTTGGGCTTAATTCGGCGTTCGACATTCGGGCTTCGTCATTCCGTGGCGCGCTAGCGACCACGGTCACATCTTGTGCCTGATGGCCCAGAGATCGTGAAAAATCGGTTTGAACAACGACTCTTTCAGAAACGGCACGCCAGGCGATCCGCCGGTCCCATGCTTCGCGCCGATCGTGCGCTCGACAAGCTTGATGTGTCGATAACGCCATTCCTGCAATCCTTCATCGAAATCGGTCATCAATTCGAAAAGGATGGTGAGTTCGGGTGAGCCTTGGTAAAGCCGAAGAATTTCTTTCTGCACTTGCTCGACAGGGCCGTTCGGCTGTGAGAAATCGCGATTTTTGAGCTCCGCTGGGATCTGGGCGCCGCGAGCCGCGAGGAAATCGTAGAAATGATCGATTATCGTCCGCTCGCCGAGTCGTTGCTGTAAACGGTCGTAACCAGGAAAATCTGGCCGAACGTAATTAAGCGTCGAGGCTCGTTTGTATCCGAGGACAAATTCAATTTCTCGAAACTGGATCGACTGAAATCCCGAGGCGGTTTCGAGTCGGTCACGAAAGCTGGAGAAGGACGCCGGGGTCATCGTCTCAAGAATGTCCACCTGTGCAACCAGCGTCTTCATGATGGTCCGAGTGCGCTTGAAGGAATGAATCGCGCCGAAGAGGTCGCCTGCGGAAAAATCTTTCTTAATTTTTTCAAACTCATGCAACAGCTGCTTAAACCAGAGTTCGTAGGTTTGGTGAATGATGATGAACAACATTTCATCATGCTCCGCTGGCGTTGAGCGCGGCTTCTGGAGAGCCAATAGTTTCTCCAAGTCCAAATAGTTGGCGTACGTGAGCGGAGGCATGGGTTCTGAATGCTGGATATTAGATGCTAGATGCTGGATGACAAAACCCGATCACGGCCGATAGGTCGATCCATTTGCAGCAAATATTCGCGATTTCACGCCGGCAAAAGAGTTCGCGTGCAGTGCTTCTCCCGCCCCTCCCTCGGGGAGAGGATTGAGGTGAGGGTTTTTTGAGAATTCAATTGAGCACCTGCCTTCGCTAAAGCTCCGGGGTGGCAGGCGAGCACGAGAGTGCTAATGCAGCATGCTAAGATAATACCTGTCCCACGCCGCAGGAATACTTTCGCGCGAACTATACGGCCCTGGCTCATACGCACGTGACGCAATTCCTTGCTGGCTCAATTCGCACACGTGCCAATCCTGTTTGTTGGTCATGTCCCAGAACTCGATCGCGTCATTCGGTTTGAAATCGGGTCGATTGAACGCGTCCGGATGAAAGAACCAATCGCACACGATCAGGGTCCGATCCGGCGACTTCGGCCAGAGCTGATGTACCATTACGTATTCCGGATGCAACGAGAGCAGCATGTTCGGAAAGATCGAGTAGTAGAACACCAGTCCATCATCTTCCGCTTCCTCTACCTTTCCTCTCTTAATCCCAGCTACTGGCAACGCGCACGCTTTCCCGCTCATCGTCAGTCCCGCCCCTTTGTTAATCTTCATAAACCCGCCGAGAAACGGCCCTTCGCTCAGATCGTTCTGCGCCGAATCATAGGGCGAGACTTTCGCCAGCATCGGGTGCACGCCCGGGCAGTGATAGCACTCCGAATAATTCTCGAACATCAACTTCCAATTGGCCCGCACGTCGTACTCGATCCGTTTCGCCGGGCGCAAGATCGACATGTTCCAATGCGAAAACTTCGCATTCAACGGCGCGAACCATTCCTCCAATGGCATCGCGTTCTCATCGAGGTTGATGAAGATGAATCCTTCCCAAAGCGCGAGATTCACCGGACGCAACGAATAATCAGCCTTATCGAACCCCGGCACTTCATCCATGTGCGGCGCGCCGATCAATCTTCCGTCAAGCCTGTACGTCCAAGCATGATACGGACACTGGATGGTCGATGCGTGACCGAACGCATCTTCCTTCAATCGGGTTCCGCGATGACGACAAACATTGTAGAACCCGTGAATCACTCCACTCTTATCGCGAATAACGATTAACGATTCCTTTATCGCGCCGTCATCGGATGAAGGCGGAACCGATACCAAGAAATAGTCGCCAGCATCCGCGATCTGACTTTGATGCCCCACCAATAGCCATTGCCTCGCAAAAATCTTGTCCTGCTCCTGGTTAAAGACTTCCGCTGAGACGAAGTATTTTTGAGGCAATGTTCTCGCTCCGGAGCTAAACGTCTCGGTCGTTTTACGGAAAAGCGATACGGTGTTGGATTGCATCCTGATAACGAGAGCGCCCGCAACTCTCGGCAATCGACGTTCAACTCTCAACTACGAAGTGATCGCTACTGGTATCGCAATGCAAACATGGGATCGACCCGAGTTGCGCGTAGGGCAGGAATGTAACTGGCCAGAACCGCCACGCTCACCAGCACGAACGAGATCGTGACGAATGTCATCGGATCAGTCGCGCTGACTCCGAACAACAGGCTCGACATCAGCCGGGTCATGATGACAGCGGCCGCCAAACCGAACGCTACGCCGGTGACGACCAATTTTAGTCCCTGGCCGATGGTCAACTTCAACACGTCTGCTCGCTGCGCGCCTAGTGCCATGCGGATGCCAATTTCACGAGTGCGTTGCGCGACCGAATAGCTCATCACGCCGTAGATGCCAACGGCGGCCAGCACCAGGGCCAGGCCTGCGAAGATGCCTAATAAAAGCATGCTGAAGCGTTGCCGTGCGACCGATTCCGAGACGATGTTTTCCATTGAAGCAATGTCGGAGACGGGCTGGTCTTTATCGATTTCCCAAACCGTCTTCCGCACCGTCGCGGCCAAACTAAGCGGCTCTAAGTTTGTTTTAACGACGAGCGCGCGCGGCTCAAAGAAATTGGCCTGTGTAAACGGCAGATACATCTGCGGCTTTGGCTCAACCACCAGCTCGAATTGCCGGACATCCTTTACTACGCCCACCACCGTTAGCCAACGGTTGGGAGAATTGGTCGGGCCGATCTTGATGTGCTTTCCGAGCGCATCTTCACCCGGCCAGAATTTGCGAGCGGTCGTCTCGCTCAGAACGACCACGGCCGGCGATTCCGCTTTGTCTTCCTCAGCGAAGGCGCGCCCTTTTAACAAGGGAATTCCCATCGTCTCGAAATAGCGCGGGCTGATGATTCTCGTTATCACGATAGGCACCCGGTCCGGAGCGGGATCGGCCCGGCCCTCAATACTTACTCCGACCGAATTGCCGGTTTCGGTTAAGGGAAGATTGGTCGCGACCGCGGCAGAGATGACACCGGGCAGAGTTTCGACGCGGCGGATGAGTTCACGGTAGAAAATGCCGCGTTGCTCTTTGTCAGCATAACGCGTTTCGGGGAGTACGATCTTCATGGTCAACGCCCTCTCCGCGCGAAAGCCCGGATCGACATTACGCAGATGCAGGAAGCTGTTGATCAGCAGCCCGGCGCCAATCAAAAGAATAAACGAGACCGCGACTTCGCTGATGACCAACAGTCCACGAATGCGATTACCACGGCTTCCAGCGGCGGAGTCGCGGCCGCTCTCTTTCAACGTGTCGTTTAAGTTGAAATTTGCTGCCTGCGTCGCGGGTGCGAGGCCGAAGATCAATCCAGTCACGAGCGACACAAGAACGGTAAAGATGAGCACCTTAGCGTCGATTGCGATTGCGTGGGCCTGCGAGATATTCGGTGGAATGAAACGCTTCAGGACATTCAGTCCCACTACGGCTAACAACAAGCCGACCCCCCCGCCCAAAGCCGCGAGCAGAACGCTCTCCGTCAGAAATTGGCGGATCAAACGGGCGCGGCCGGCGCCGAGAGCAAGCCGCAATGCGATTTCCTTTTGCCGAACGGCGGCGCGGGCCAAAAGAAGGTTGGCGACGTTTGCGCAAGCGATGAGTAGGACAAACGCGACCGCGCCGAGCAGAACTAGCAGCGCCGGTTTGATGTCGCCGACGACGTGCTCATGCAGCGGAGTCACGACGGCGCCGATGCTGGTGTTGGTCTCGGGATACTGCTGTTGCAGGCGGGTGGCGATGGTTGTCATCTCGGCTTGCGCCTGTTGCAATGTCACGCCCGGTTTCATCCGCGCGATCACCTCCAGGTAATGATTGCCGCGCTCCCCGGCTTCCTTGGCATTGAATGCAATCGGCACCCAGAGTTGATCCCTCCGCGTCGGAAACTGAAAGGTTCGTGGCATTACGCCTACGACGGTGAAGCTTTCGCCGTTCAGATTGATCGGCTTCCCAACAATGCCGGGATCGGAACCAAACCGCCGTTGCCACAATCCATGGCTGATGATGACGACGTGATTGCCGCCCGGTTGATCTTCTTCGGCGCGAAAAGCGCGGCCTAACTGCGGCTCTACCCCGAGCAGTGAAAACAAGCTCGCTGACACGCGCTGTCCGTCGATTCTCTCCGGATCGCCGGCGCCGGTGAGATTAAAGCTGATTTCGACGAGCGCGGCCGCACTTTCGAAGACGTGATTCTGATCGCGCCAATCCATGAAGTTCGCGGGCGACGGAGTGTCGCGCGGAAAACCTTGTTTCGAGTTGTCCTCCCACACCATGACCAGCCGCTCCGGATTTTTATAGGGCAACGGGCGGAGCAACACAGTGTTAACCACGCTGAAGATCGCGCTGTTGGCGCCGATGCCGAGGGCCAGAGCAATGACGGCGACAGCCGTGAATCCGGGATTCTTCAGCAGCATGCGCAAGCCGTAACGCAGATCCTGCCAAAGATCGCCTAACAGATGCGATTTGCGGTCGGCGCCCATACCGAGAGGTTCGTGGTGAACGCGACGCTCGATCCGTCTTAACTCCGGTTCCAACAAATCGCTCTGGTTCAAGTCCAGCAACGCCGTTTGATAGGCTTCGTCCTCAGTCGCCCCGCGTGTAATCAACTGCTCATACTGATCTTCCAAATGCTGCGACAACTCCTCGATAATTTCGTTCTCGCGCGCCGGCGACAGCTTCAGGTCAGCGAGCCGGGCTCTGATTTTGTCTTTGAAATCAGGCATGTGCGACTCCTGTTACTCGAGTGATCGCCTGGACGAAGTCGCGCCAGTTATTCCGTTGCGCGGCCAGCACCTTTTCGCCGGCGGCGGTGAGACGATAGTAACGACGCCGGCGCTGGCCCGGTTTCTCGACCCAACGACCGCGAATCCAGCCACGGTTCTCCAACCGGTAAAGCAATGGATAAAGCGAGCCGACATTGAAATGAAGCACGCCGCGAGAGCGCAGCTCAATGAGCTGTCCGATCTCATAACCGTGCCGTGGACGATCTTCGACCAGCGAAAGAATGAGCAGCTCAGCGCTTCCCTTTTTCAACTCGCGATCGAGAATGTGTGAACCAATATACGACATAGACATATATTATTGAGCAGCATAACCGTTCGTCAAATCCGAAAAGTGACCTGTCAACGCCTCGTGATTTAAGCGGAGCGATGAAACAGCGAGTTAGAATGCGTACGGAAAATCAAGTCCTTAGCGCGCGGACGGGATCGATATGCGTGGCGCGCCGGGCCGGAAGAAAACAGGCCAGCAACGCGACTCCGAGTAACACCAGCAAAGCGGAACCGTAGGCAATTGGGTCACGCGGACTCACTTTGTAAAGCAGATTGCCCATCAAACGCGTGAATACGAGGGCTGCGATTGCACCGACCACGATTCCGGCTGTCGTCAGTCGTAGGCCGCGCGAAATGACCAGTCGCAACAGATCGCCCGCGCCGGCGCCGAGCGCCATTCGTAAACCGAGCTCGCGTGTGCCTTGTGAAACAGAATAGGACATCACCGCGTAGAGTCCGATGGCCGCGAGAAACAGCGCCATCGCTCCGAAGATCGACACCAGTGTCACAGCCAATCGCTGGCTGTAACTCATTTCATCGATTTGCTCCTGTAACGGAGACGCAGGCCACGGCGCCAGATTCGGATTAAGTGCGTGAACCTCGCGGGCGAGCGCATTCATGATCGCACCGGGTTTTTCGCGTGTGCGAATAAGCAGACTATTCTGGACACCAAAATTCTGCCGGAGCGGCACATAAAAAAAGGGTCCGGGAGGCTCGAGCTTCGTGCGATAGTTTGCATTTTTTGCAATGCCGACAATTTCCATCCAACGATCCTTGACTTTGAGGTGTTGACCGAGCGGATTTTTGCCGGGCCAATATTTCGCGCCCATCGTTTCGTTAATAATCGCGACCGGCGGAGATCTTTCGTCGTCAGTGCGAGCGAACTCACGGCCGGAAACGATCGGGATCCCAATCGTTGCGAAATAATCTTCCGCGACT
>QHRJ01000078.1 GCA_003220075.1 Verrucomicrobiota bacterium | reverse complement strand
TCCGGGAGCGTGGTCATACCATCTAACGAGAACAAGATGAGCCACCGCGCAAATTACGAGAAGCTTTCATGAAGCACGGAAAACCAAGCACAAGAATAGGCCGCGGTTGGCTCCATCGTCTGGTTAGGTCTTGGGTGACCACGAAGTCCAGTCTTTCGGAAGTGGCTTTGTCAGTGGAGTAATAGGCACGTGGCGCTCCACGGGAATGTGCACCCTTTCGCGCCGACCATCGAAGCCGATGTTGATGCGTAAGTCGTAGGAGCCATCAAAGTCTGTATCGCAGAGGATCCAGTCGAGATCGTAGGCGCGATCGTGATGGCGCTCAAAGTCGACAATACCATCATGATTTCGATCGTAGTACTCGGTAACCAGCTGCGTGTTCGGCCATGTCTCGGTGCCTGCAATGCAGCTTGCGACACTGAGAGCAAGTGACAAGCAGATCAATCGCATTAGATCTAACGAGACGGAGATAAGCCGTGGGCGGGGTTGGTGACTAACAGAATGGCGAAGTAACGGGCCGGGGCCATCGGCTTCATCGATTGGTTAGGGAGAAACGGTGCCATCGCGCGTAAGCGGCTCAGGGACCAAGGCCGCAAGGCTGTCGAAATCGTCAAGACACTCATCGCATCGCAACCGGCAAAGGAGGCAGCGCGTAAAGTACTCGCGGTTCGACCAAAAACACGCTCTAACCAGCTTTTGATGAGTGTCTGTTCCCGTGCCACGAAGTCGTTTCTGCCTAACGAGTATTCGGCCCCAAAAATCTGCAATTAAAGGCAGATAAAATCTGTATAATCCGCTTGCTCTTCAGGCTGCCGCCCGTGTCTGACGGAGTCATGCCTCGGCTTTTGCCTGATTCCCTCCCACAAAGCAAGCCGAATCAAAGCCGCGCGGAAGCGCGTCTCTCCGCGAGCAGCAATCACTCGCAGAGAAGAGCTCGGGGGGTCAAGTCTAGTAGGCAACCTCCAGCTGACGTCGCCGAACCGATTGTCGGTCGCCCAATGTGGTAAGCCCTGACTGAAGCGGCTTCACTGACTGCTCCAGGAGCGGACCTCCGATGAGGCGCTCGAGCTGCGTTACCTCAGCGCCATCGCGACTCTCGCTGCAGCGGCGGACGTTATGTTGGATAAAGTCACGCACGGTTTGTTCGGGAGTGAGATGAAGGAAGCCGGTGAGCCGCTCGTTTGTCCCGAATGGGTCCGCCACAAAGGTGGAGTAAGATACCTCGAGCCAGTCGTCTTGCGGCAGACGCCCAAGGAATGACGTAGCCGCCTCCGTGCTGACGCGCCATTCCAGCAGCCCCTTTTCGTAATCGGACTGGCAGAGCGCCGGGAGATGCGCCGTTTCAGACATCGATTGCGCGTATTCCGCGAGCATATTCCACCGGTATTGTTTCCGGACTGTCGTTTCATCCATATCTGGCGCAAGGACTTGAGGTAGCACGATCGATCGAGGCAATGAGTATTGAAGGTAGATGGTTCAGACCAGATCACATCCTTCGAATAAACGGGAGCCGAAAGTTGTTGATAGGGAGTTTCTCAACAAGGGTGGGTCGACGCGATCTCCGGAGTTTCAGCGCAAAGAGCTTTTGTAGCGCGCGCGTCTTCCTAGGGTTTACATCGGACTCCGTGAACGCAAGTTTCCCGTGTCGGGCCACTGCATGTTCGGTCCAGATGTCCGTTTCCGGATAGGCAGAGGCCCAAAGGGCCCTGGCCTCGTGAAGGTATGTGACACTAGGGTGTTGTGCCAATAGGTTTCCGAGAACTGTCGTACCAGAACGGCCACAGCCGAGGATAAAGACCGGCGACTTAACAGGGGTTGTTATCATGGTCAGGCAGTCAACGGGCCCAACCAGAACAAGATGCTCGCAGCCAAGTATGGGCTGTAGGGCTGGGTTAGGTCTGGCCAGGACAAGCTGGTTGTGAATAGTGCGAGCTCGGGGTTCGAAAGAGGGTTTTTTCTTCCAGCGACGAGTTTGACGCCCTTTACCGGGCAACCTAGGCTGACGGCACAAACTTTTTTTGGAGAAATTGCCATGTTGAAACGATCATTGACCACCCTCCTGATTTCGGCGTTCGCCTGCGCCATCCTGAATGCGCAGGAGCTCTCGCCAATTCATCAACGTCAACCAACGCTCACTCCGCAAAACAGCGGCACCACCAGCGGTCTGATCGCGGTCTGGCCGGTGAACCCACAGGTGGTCTGGGCATCCGGTCGCGACGGCACGTTCACCGTCACGACCGACGGCGGACGGACCTGGAGAGCCGGCGTAGTGCCAGGCGCCGAATTGCTGCAATTCCGCGATGTGCAGGCCTTCAGCGCTAGCGTCGCCTATCTACTGTCCATTGGAGGGGACCCAACAGATTTTCGAATTTACAAGACGGAAGACGGCGGGGCTACCTGGACGATACAGTTCGAGAATCAGAATCCGAATGCCTTCTACGATGGCTTCGCGTTCTGGACGCCGCATCGTGGCATCGCTCATAGCGACTCGGTGAATGGAGTCTTCCCGGACCTACGCACGACCGACGGAATGACCTGGCAGGATATCAGTAACAATATGCCGCCGGCATTGCCGGGCGAATTCTCCTTCGCGTCGAGTGGTACTTGCGTCACAACGCAAGGTGGGAGGAACGCTTGGATCGCGACGGGCGGCGCGACGATTGCCAGGATCCTGGCCACTAGAGACGGAGGCAATACGTGGAATGCGTATAACACTCCCCTGTTCAGCTCGCCTAGCGGGGGCGCCTTCACCGTTGATTTCCGTGACCCGTTCGATGGCATCGTAGGCGGCGGTGATTTAGACCCCAGCAATCCCAATAACGCAGATACCGCAACTTCGACCGACGGCGGTCAAACATGGACTCTTACGAACCCTCCTCCAGTGACGGGAGCCATTTTCGGCCTAAGTTACGTGGGTCAGACTGGTGGCGGTGCCGGAAACAATCTCGGTCGAGCGGTCGTGGTCACGGCCAATGACGGAGGCGCGGCCTGGACTCCCGACGAGGGAAATACCTGGTTCACGTTGCCCGGAGTGAGCGGCTACTGGGCGGTAGCTTTTGCCAGTCCCAAAGCCGGAGCTCCACTGTTCCTGGCGAGCACGGCGTCGACGTCCAAGACGAACCCTGGGATGAAGCCCGTATGTTTGGCGCTGCGCCACCAGGTCCCGCCACGAGCCGTCCCGAGCAAGGTGCACAGGAGTGGCCCAGCCGTCACTTCGAAAGTCCCCTTTGGAAAGACACCGCGTTGCGTTCTGTCCCAAATGTGGAAAGCGGCCCAGGCGTGTTCGGCCAGCATCTGCTCCAGCCTCAGCTGATCGGCAGCATCCAGGGCGCGCTCCCCGTGAAGGCCAGCAGTCATGAGCTCGGCAATGTCGCGGTTTTTGGCGATCGCCATGCGGATCACCGTCCATTGCGCCATCGTGGAATTGTGCTCGTTGCGCTGGAGCGCGCCGGTATTGTGTTTGATCTGTAAACCGACAAAGATCAAAGACACAATCACGCCAACCGAGGCAACAATTTGCGCGAGATAGGATAATTGTTCGAACGACATAGGTTTCAACTATCAGTAAGCTTAGTACCCTAAAGCTCTGCCCTAGTTAGATGGTGGCTTTATCAAGGTGAAGCTGGCGCATGTAAAGAAAAAGCGGCAGTCCGAGCGATACGCCAACCAGAAGGGAGCCGATAACAGGGACCCAAAGTCGCCGCATGCCGAGGCGACCTCCCTCTGCAAAAACGAAGATCCAGAGCACCAATGACGAAACAAGGACATCAAGGCCAAAAAAGGCTCCGATGCGGTTTGCAAACAATTGCTGGACAAAAAGCGGGATGTCCAAGCCATAGTCCAAGAACCACGGCACGAACTGCCAATAAGGCAAGAACACGCCGACAACGCATAAAACTAAGTAAACGTAACGCTGTCGTAGCAAGGTGGAATGCATAGCCATCTAACGAGCAAAAGATCAGCCGCCGCCGTGGCTAACACCAGAAGGAAACGTAAACTCTCGCGGTTGACTGCATCGGCTGGCTAGATGGTTGAAGTTACATTACGGGAGATCGTCTGAAGAGCCTTCTCTTTTATCACGGCGATTGAGGCGACGGCGGAGCGAACCAAGCGCAAAAGTAAAGATGCCGAAGAATACAATAGTGACAACCATCGCGATCATGCCCGGAACATCTTCTCCTGATCGTCCCACGGTGAGCCATGTGGCCGGAAGCGCCAGAATGAACGCTAAGAGGTAAATGTAACCCGGCGTATATCGGATCGATTTCACGATACCATCTAATGAGTAATGAAAGGAGTTTCCCCGCCTTTTTTTACGGAGTTTCTCCGTCTCATCCGCTTGCTTTCGGCTGCCGCCCGTGGAGGACGGAGTCATGCGTCATCTTTTGCGCGATTCTTTCCCACAAAACAAGCCGAATCAGAAGGCGAGCACGGAGCGAGGAGCAGGGACTCAGCCGCCGGCGACGACTCGAATGAATTCGATTTTATCGCCTTCGCGAACGGCGTGTGAATTCCATTCCTCGCGATGCAATGCCAGGCCGTTGTGCTCGATCAGCAACGTTGCTGGGAGCAGGTTTAATTCGCGCACCAACGCGGCGATCGTTGTTGCCTCGTCAAAGGAATGCGATTCACCGTTTAAGATAATTGTCATCGCTCCATCAGCGCGGCATCCCAATCTTTCCAAACCGGTTCGACCCCGTTACGACGCAAGATCGCCGCGATTTCCTGCGGCGAACGCGGATCACCAATCTCGAATTGGCTAGTGGCAACCTGAGGCTCGCTCGGCGAAACGTCCGGCGGCATAATCCGGCCCCGGACCGTGCGATGGACTTTCTCCCGGCCCTGACCGGTGTAACCGCCCGGCTCGGTGTGACTGCCGGCGCTCATCATTGTTATTCCAATCTTGATCAGCAGATCACGCAACGCAGCCGGTTCACGCGTGCTCAGAACGATCCCGACCTGCGGGAACGTAACGCGCAGCGCGCACACCAGCTGAATCAGATCGCGATCGCTCATGGGAAAGTGCGGGCGAAATTCTCCGGCTGCGGGACGAAGACGCGGAACACTTACGGTGAGGGAAGATTTCCAGCAGCGTTTAAGCAAGTATTCGAGGTGTGCAGCCAGGGCGATCGCTTCCTCGCGCCATGGGGCCAAGCCAAAAAGCGCGCCGATTCCAATGCGCCGAAAGCCGGCGTCGTAGCCGCGCTCGGGACAGGCCAGGCGCCAGGCAAAATCCTTTTTTGGCCCGGCCAGATGCAGCCGATCATAAATGGCGCGGTCGTAGGTTTCCTGGTAGACGACGAGACCTTCTGCGCCGGCTTCGACTATCGGAATGTATTCCTCCATTTCCATCGGAGCGACCTCGATCGAGATCGAGGAAAAATCGTCGCGCAAAGCGCGGACGCATTCGGCAAGATAATCGCGACTAACGAATTTTGGATGTTCGCCGGCGACGAGAAGGAGTTGTCGAAAACCCGCAGCGGCAAGATGTCGCGCTTCCTTTACCACTTCGCCGACCGAAAGAGTGACGCGCAGAATTGGATTCTCGCGGGAGAATCCGCAGTAACGGCAGCTGTTGACGCATTCATTGGAAAGATAAAGCGGGGCGAAGAGCCGCATGGTGCGGCCAAAATGCTGCCGGGTGAGTGCCCGTGCCCGCCCAGCCAGACGATCAAGCTCGGCATTGCTTTTGGGCGCAATCAGCACCGAAAACGAGCGAACCGTCTCGCTTTTTTCCAGCGGCAGATTGTCCAAAGTCGGTGCGAAAGCCACGATAGATACTTTCCATCCTCGCGGCGTATCCGCAAACTTCGATGCGCCGACGGATAATGCGGATATCCCGAGCACAGTCGAGGGATCCCGCCGCGTAAACTTTAAGGTAACTTCAACGGGATCCCTCGACTTGCGCTTGGGATGAATGGGTTATTGGTGTGCGACCCTGAAACGCGCGCGGTTGTATAGACGGTGCAGCGGCATCCCGTCAACCGGGCTTCCGCTGCTTAAAAGAATATGAGCGCCTTTAACTAAAACGCGAAGGTGACGCCGCTGCGCGCCATGCCAAAGTTATTGTCGGGGCCGTTCACGACATTCCAGCTGAAATCACTCATCCAGCCGATATGCGGGGTAAGACGAATCTCGAGACCGGCACCAACCTGACCGAAACCTCGGATTTTGCTATCGGAGTGGGTGGCGGGAAAGCCAACCGAGACCGCCTTGGTCGTTGATGAAAACAAGTTGGTGAAGGAATCGTGTTCCTCGCCGCCAAAGAGAGCGCCGCCACCGCCATAAAGGTACGGCGAGAAACGGCTGCAATGAATTGGATAGCGCAACGTCAGCGTTCCCTTAACAGCACCGATAACGCGCTCGTCGTCGCTGAAAACTGGCTGCCCATTAAAATCGAATCCATCAAACCGCTGCCGGGTCGATTCCGTCGCCCAACCTTCCAAGCCGACACCAAAATAGCGATGGAAGAAATATTTGACGTCGATACCGCCGCCCCAAGCGTGATCCGATTCAAAATAACGGTCCTCTTCCCAGTTATTCGCCGTGAATGCGTAGGTCCCCCACAAACTCACGTTCCATTCCGTATCTCGATACCATTCTGGGCAAGGCGGCACCTGCTCGACCTGTTTCATTTCCTTGCCTGAGTAGGTCGCAGTTCCGCCATACGCGGCGGTTATCATCGTTGCGAGGGCACAAATCGTAACGGTAAGCTTTTGCATCGTTTCTCCTTTTAGTTCTCCTTGACCAAACCAGAAACAAGATCGGGCTGTTGTCAAATAACGTATTCAGCCGCAGCAGCGGTTGTGCCAAAACGGCGCGACCTTATGCCTTCAATTCCGCGCCATTGTTCGCGTCGGTAATGACGAATTTCTCGTGGTGAAAAGTCGGATCACCGCGGAACATTAATTTGCTGGCGTAACGGCGTTCCAGCTCGATCAAAAGCTCCTCGTCTTCTTCTTTCAACCGCTTGAGCACATCGGGATTCAAGATCACGCGAAATTCGTGCACCTCTTCCTGATACTTCCGCATCACGGTATTGAGCGTGCGATGCAACTCCACACTTGTCGTCATCGAGGTTTTGACCACGCCGCGGCCCTGGCAATATGGACAGTTCTCAAAGATCGAATCGCTCAGGCTTTCCTGCGCCCGCTGCCGGGTCATCTCCATCAGACCGAGAGCGGAAATTGGAAGGACATGGGTTTTGGCTTTGTCGCGCTTCAACCGTTCGCGCATTAGTTGGTAAACCAGTTGCTGGTCCTTGCGGCTCTTCATATCAATAAAATCGCCGATGATTAGTCCACCGACGTTGCGGAGCCGCAGTTGGCGCGCGATTTCATCGGCCGCCTCTAGATTGGTTTGCAGGATTGTTTTGTCCACATCGCGGGCGCCTTTGTTGCGGCCGGTATTGACGTCGATCGCGACCAGGGCTTCAGTTTCATCAATCACGATGTAGCCGCCGCACCTCAGCCAAACCTGGCGATGAAAGGCGTCATCGATTTGTTTTTGCACGCCGAAGGTTTCGAAAATTGGCGAGGCGCCATCGTAATAATGCAGCCGGTTGCGGGAACGGCGGGAAATGTCGCCGATGAGCGTGCCCATTCGATCGAGCGCGGCTCGATCATCGCACACCACCTCATCGATTTCCTCGGTGAGAAAATCGCGCACCGTGCGTTCGATCAGGTCGGGTTCTTCAAAAACGCGGTGGGGCGCGGGATGATTCGCGATTTCCTGCTCGACCTTGCGCCATTGATCGAGGAGGAAGCGCAAATCGCGAACAAAATAGCGGGCGCGCTGACCTTCACCGACGGTGCGAATAATCACGCCGATCCCATCCGGGATATCCAGCTCGCGCAAAATTTTTCTCAGACGGTCGCGTTCCTTCGGATCTTCAATCTTGCGCGAGATGCCGCTACGATCGCTGAACGGCATGAGAACAAGGTAACGCCCGGCGAAACTCAGGTTGGTCGTCACGCGCGGACCCTTGGTTCCGATCGGCCCTTTCGTCACCTGGACGATGACATCGGAACCAACGGGATAAATACTCGGAATATCTTTTGCCGTGATCCGTTTGCGATGCCCGCGCTTACTCGGGCGGTCGATTTCTTCGATTCCGCTGTCCAGCGCGGCCGGAATGGCATCCCAGAAATGGAGAAAAGCATTTTTCTCGAAGCCGATGTCGACGAACATCGCCTTCAATCCCATCTCGATATTTTTGACTCTGCCTTTGTAGACCGAGCCAACAATGTTACGCGAAGTGTTGCGCTCGACGCTATATTCTTCGAGTCGTCCGTTTTCCAGCAGCGCCACGCGGCGCTCCAGCTTCTCCACGCTGACAATCAGCTTGTTCCCCGTTTTGCGCGGGATACCCAAAAGTTTTCGAACTTTGTCGATCATAAATAAATTGTTGAATTGCGGATGGAGCGCGCCGTTCGCTTCGTTCCGGTAAAATCTGCATCATCAAAAACCGCGCGTTCGGCGCGACGGCGTTGGCGTTGGGGGTGGTATCGCCGCAGGCGGATTGCGACGTCCAAATAACCGTTGAAAGAATCCTCGCTTCTCCGGCGGTGTCGCCACTGGAAGCGCGCGAGCGACGCGCGTTTGCCGTGCACTCACCTGGCCCTGGGCATCCGGCGCCTGCTCGACGTCAGGATCGCCGCCTGCCGCCGCCATCTGGGTGTCGGCTGTTTGTGAATCATCGCCATGCTCTTCATCTGCGCTCACATTTGTCTCTGTATCCTTGAAGGTAATGTCTTTTACCATGGCAAACGGATTCGGATGGTGGGCTGGCGCCAGCCACGCCACCTGCGGCTCGAAAGTCCCCGCATTCATCGCCAGGGTGCGCTCGAGAATGCGAGTCGCGATCGGAGCGGCAACGGATCCGCCATGCTCGCCGCCCTGAACCATTGCCACGACAACGTATTTTGGCTGATCGAATGGAGCAAAGCAGCAGAACCAGGCAATGGTATCTTTTTTGCCGTTGGTCGAAGCCTGGGCCGTTCCGGTTTTGCCCGCGACCTGTACGCCCTTCAATCGCGCCCGGCCTCCCGTGCCGCCATCTTCATTGACCACTTCCCAAAGACCGCGACGCACCAGTTGGATTTGCTCCGGTGAAAAATCCAGCCGCAAATCACTGTCAATCCGCGGCTCAGCGGGAACGACCGGTTTGCCATTTTCGTCCAACGCGATGGAGCCGTCCTGGTTCAAGACCTTACTAACGAGACGTGGATAGTAGGATACCCCGCTATTCGCGACGGTGGCGTAGGCCATCGCCATTTGCAGCGGCGACGTCAGCACATAACCCTGGCCGATCGAAACGTTGGCGGTGTAGGCCTGCGACCACCTTTCCCGCGGATAGTGGATCGCCATCCATTCCGGTCCCGGCATGATCCCTGGTTGCTCGCCGGTCAAATGAATGCCGGTTTCTTTCCCCAAACCGAGCGCGTTCCCGGTCTGGTCAATCGCGTCGATTCCGGCCGCGTTCCCAAATTGATAGAAAAACGAATCGCACGAAACCTTGATCGCATCGGTTAATCCAAGCGTGCCGTGGGCGCCACCTTTTTCCGCAATCCAGCAATGGAAATAATGGTCGCCGTAAGTTACGCCGCCGCTGCAATTGAAACGTGCGGTGGATAGTTTCCGGCGTAATCCCGCCAGCGAGGTCACGATTTTAAAGGTCGAGCCCGGCGGAAAGGTGCTAATCGCGCGATTGATCAACGGCCTGGCCTCGTCCTTCTGCAACGCCGCCCAATCTTTCGCCTTGATGCTGGGGATAAAAGTATTGGGATCGAACGACGGCACCGAAACCATTGCCAGCACGTCGCCGTTATTAGGATCAACCACCACTGCCGCACCGCGCGCAACCGAGCGAACCGCTTCCTCGGCGATCGCCTGGATACGGGCATCAATCGTCAAGTAGACATTCGCTCCCTGCATCGGCGGATCTTCTCGCAGCACCCCATCAATCACGCCCTTGGCATTGCGCCGCAGATAGCGAACCCCGGGCCTGCCCCTCAAATACTGGTCGAATATTTTCTCAACATTCGATTTCCCATCCACATCGCTCTGGTAAAAAGTGAACTTGCGCGCTTCCTCTTTGTTGGTGTCATCGGGTGGACCGACGTAGCCCAGCAGATGAGCCGCGAGCGCGCCATAGACATAAGAGCGCACCGGCTTGATCGCGATGTCCACCCCGGGTAATCCGACGTCGTGCTCGGAAAATTTCGCCATCGTCGGAAAATCAATGTCCTTGATGTAGGTGTAGGGAACTTCCGTGTTGGTGCGATAATGCTTTTGTAATTGGCCGGCGTTGTAATCTCGCGCTAAATCCAGATCGTCCAGACGCGGAACAATTCCATCGTTCACGATCTTGACGATGTCGGGGTCCTTCAAATCTTTCGGCATGCCGCTCACCATTCCCCGATAGGCGGTAAGTGGCGGTTGTCCGTAACGTTGCCGATATCCTTTGACCATCTCGGGCAGATAGAAATCGACTTCATAACTCGCGCGATTCTGCACCAGGGAAGTGCCGTTGCGGTCGCGAATCTCACCGCGAATCGATGGAATTCGCACCGTTGCCTCGGAGCTGCCACGAATCCGAGCGGTCCACTCCGCCCCGCGTGCCACCTGCACCCACCAAAGGCGCGCAGCCAACGCACCCAAGCCGATCAACATCAGCAGCCCGAGAAATTGCAATCTCAAGAGCGGGCTAATTCGCGGGCTGTTCATATGAGTCTTCGCCGGGGAAGATAAGGGTAGGCGGTCGCGCGTGCCAGCCAATGCAACACCCAAAAAACAAGCGGCGCCATGATCATTGCCAGCAAGCCCGGCCCGCCGATTTGCCACCAGACTTCACGTGAGAAAAAAATGGAGCCGCGCCGGAACGAAAGCATCAGATATTGGCCGAGCAACAGGGCCGAGGTGCAGATGCCGCTCATGACACAATGAACTTCCCAGCGCCCACGCGCAAAAAGCGGTCGCAATCCATGCATGATTCCCGCCAAAACGGCGTAGAGAAGTATTGACGAGCCAAAGGAAATTTCAACCCGTCCGCCGATCACCTGCGCGGTCAGCGCGTCGAGCAAAAAGCCGGCCCAGAAGACCAGCACGAGCAGGAGCGGCAGCGGTAAGGCCATGGCTCCGTAAAAAACAAGAACTGGCGTGATGTAAGCATGCGCGTTCGACATCCAATCGAGCGGCGGAATGAAAAACTCCGCGATCTGCGCGACAAAGACGAGAACGATCAAAAGACAAAAGAAAATCATTTGCGCCCAACCACGACGAACACGTCCTCCAGTTTCGTTAAATCAACCGCCGGTGTCAGCTGCGCCTGGCCATCCAGTTCCCGGACCCGAAATTCTTTGACCGTTCCGAGCAATAATCCGGGCGGAAACACCCCGCCCACCCCCGAGGTATAAGCTTTCTGGCCGGGCTGCAAATTCGCCTGTTTCGACAGAAAATTTAGATCCAGCAAGGGCGCCACACCACCCGTGACCCGTTCACCTGTGACGATGCCTTGTTCGCGCGTGCCTTCGACGTTGGAGGCGACGCGGCAATTTTCATCCGAAACCAGGAGAACAATCGCGATGTTTGCGCTTACCGTTGTGGTCTTGCCGACCAATCCTTCATCGGTCACGACCGGCATATCGCTCTCGACCCGATCCTGTTTGCCGCGGTTTATAGTAACGGTGCGCCACCAGGTGGAGGAATCGCGCGTTATGACTTCGGCCGGCACCAATTTGAATACAGAACGTTCGCGATAGTTCAGCGCGTGACGCAATCGATTCACTTCGTGCTCGACGTCGCGCAGGGCCTGGTTTGTCGCTTTGAGCGAACGGTTCTCTACCCGCAACGAACTATTTTCCGCTTGGAGATCATCAAGCGATTTCAAATTACTCCGCACTGAAGTGATTTGCTTTTGCAAACCGGCGCCAGAACTCAAAAACGGCGCGATATATTGATAAACGCTCGACTGCAGCTTGCGGGTGCCACCTGCGCCCAAGCTGAGAAGATACCCCAGCGCCGCCACGAAAAGCACCAGCGCAACAATGCTCGTGCGACTCATCTCAGGCCCGAAGTTCGAACGCCGATCTTGGCGATTGATCCGAAAGCCCGAATCCTGGAATTATTGGCGCCACTGCCGATCGGCAGATGCAACCTGGCGCAAAAATTTAAGTTCATTGAGGCATTTGCCCGTTCCTTCCGCGACCGCGCTCAGCGGATCTTCCGCAACATGGACAGGCAAACCAGTTTCCTCGCTCAAAAGTTTATCGAAACCGCGCAACAGCGCGCCACCGCCGGCCAACACCAGCCCTCGATCGACCAAATCGGCCGACAATTCTGGCGGGCAACGTTCCAGGGTGATTCGTACCGAATCGACGATGGTGGAAATTGGTTCCAGCAATGCTTCGCGCACTTCCTGGGAAGTGATTTGCAAAGTTTTCGGCAACCCCGCCACCAGATCCCGCCCCTTAACTTCCACACTTGTTTCCTTGTCGCTGGGATAAGCTGAGCCGATTTTGATTTTGATTTCTTCCGCGGTCCGCTCGCCTACCATCAAATTGTAAGCGCGCTTCATATATTGCACGATCGCTTCGTCCAGCTCGTCACCGGCCACACGCACGCTGCGGCTGAAAACGATGCCGGAGAGCGAAATCAACGCCACTTCCGTCGTGCCGCCGCCGATATCGATGATCATGTTACCCGCCGGGTCCTGCACCGGAAGACCAACGCCAATTGCTGCCGCCATCGGTTCCTCGATCAAAT
>QHRJ01000270.1 GCA_003220075.1 Verrucomicrobiota bacterium | reverse complement strand
GCTGATGGTTCCGGTCCGAAAAAAATCACAGACTTAAACGGATACGCAGCGCGCCCGCGTTGGTCGCATGATGGCAATCAAATTGCCTTTCTGTATGTCGAAGGGGCAGGTGGCGGTGGACCGCTGACGGCCGCGCCAGCAACGACCGGTGTAGTCGACACTGCCATCCACAATCAGCGGATTGCCGTTCTCGATGTTGCCAACGGCCAGTTACGCCAGGTTTCGCCGCCTGATTTTCATATCTACGATTTCGATTGGTCGCCCGACGACAAAAGATTCGTCGCAACCGCGGCACCGGGACCCGGAGACAATAATTGGTGGATCGCACAGATTTACACAATCGACCTCGCGAAAGGCGAGGCTACATCGATCTACAAACCGTCGCTTCAGGTCGCCGTGCCGCGTTGGTCGCCGAACGGCAAGTCAATCGCGTTCATCGAAGGTTTGATGAGCGACGAAGGATTTCACGGCGGCGATTTGTTTACGATGACCGCTGACGGTCGCGATGCAATCAATCGGACGCAGGGCCGAAAAGCTTCGGTGAATTCGTTTTCCTGGCTCGCGGCTGATCGCATTCTGCTCGTCGAGTACGTTGGCGGTGGCAGCGCGATTTCCGAGTTCAACCTGACGAACAATGCGCCGCGTGAAATCTGGAGAGGACCGGAAGGCATTCACGCATTTGGGAATTTTCCCGACTTTTCGCTGTCGAGTGACGGCAAGATCGCGGCGGCCGAACTTAGTAGCTACAACTCGCCACCAGAAGTTTTTGCCGGGGCGCTCGGGAAATGGCGCCAACTAACGAACAACAACGCAGACTTGCATTCAAGCTGGGGCAAAGCCGAAAGCATCGAGTGGACGAACGAAGGATTTCACATTCAGGGCTGGATCGTGACGCCAGCGAAAGTGGAGCCCGGCAAAAAATATCCCATGGTGGTGCTCATCCACGGCGGACCATCTGGCGTGACGACATCGGAATGGCCAGCGTCTTTCGGAATGTCTCGTGCCATTATCGCAGCGCTCTCTGCACGCGGTTACTATGTTTTTCTTCCGAATCCGCGTGGTAGTTACGGCCAGGGTGAGGAGTTCACCCGCGCGAACGTAAAAGATTTCGGGCACGGCGATCTGCGCGACGATCTGGCTGGGGTCGATGCCGCAATAAAGAAGTATCCAATTGATCCTGCGCGCCTCGGCGTTATGGGTTGGAGCTACGGCGGATTTATGACGATGTGGACTGTCACGCAGACCAATCGTTTCCGCGCAGCCGTCGCCGGCGCGGGCATTGCTAATTGGCAAAGTTACTACGGCCAAAATTTAATCGATCAATGGATGATCCCGTTCTTCGGCGCTTCAGTGTACGATGATCCCGCCGTTTACGAGAAAAGCTCACCCATTCGCTTCATCAAGAACATAAAGACGCCGACGTTGGTTATCGTCGGCGAGCGCGACGCAGAATGCCCCGCGTCGCAATCATATGAATTCTGGCACGCCTTAAAAACGCTCGGCGTACCCACCAAGCTGATCATCTATCCCGGCGAAGGCCATCTTTTCATCGAACCAAAGCACCAGGCGGATCGAATGGAACAGACGGTCGCGTGGTTCGACAAGTATTTGAAGTAACAGGATTCCTTTTCTGAGTTCTGTTCACGGAGTTTCGACGCCACTGAGAATTCCGCCGATGTGGCCTGTCAGGGTAATCATCATTAAGCCCAGCGCCATTACCGCAAAATAACCGGCGCGCGGCGAGTCGCCCTTTGCCCGGAGACGCGAGCGTCTCCAACAAAGCAGAAAAATGATCGCTCCAGTAGTGAGCGCGCAAATCAGGTGCAGCTGCAGATTGCCTTTGAGTCTCGCGCCTTCGAGCTGCCACCGCCACGCTCCGAGACCGGTGGCGATTGCTAACGGGATCGTCAACGCGGCTCCTAGCAGATTGAAATAAGCGACTGCTGAGAACACTGGTTGTTTGCGCCATATCGCCAGGATATCGAAGACAGCGCTTGCGATAAAAAGCGCGATCGGAAAATGAACGATCACCGGATGCTGAGCGTGCCCCTGGAGCAGCGCAGCTTTCACATCGAAAGGATTTGGAGACGCTCCAAAGAACAAGTTCATAACTGCTTCCGGAGCTAATAAGCCAATGTACTCAGTCGTAACTACTGTTTAACTACGATCGTCCCCGTCATCTTGGGGTGAACCGAGCAAAAGTAGCTATAAGTCCCTGGGGCGCCCGCCACGATCGTGTAGGTTTGATCCGTATCGAGCCCGGGCGATTTCTTGAACTGCTTGCCAACGCTTACGACTGTGTGCGGTTCTTCGTCCTTGTTGATCCAGGTTATCTTCTCACCGGACTTGACCGTGATATTCTGCGGATTAAAAGCGAAGTCTTTGATCTCGATTTTGTTTTCCTTGGCATTACCTGTGCTGGCATCGTTCATCTCGCCAGCTACGGCGAAGAGAGAGAAACCGGACAAAAGCGCTGCAA
>QHRJ01000269.1 GCA_003220075.1 Verrucomicrobiota bacterium | reverse complement strand
ATTTGGTGGTGGACCATTCCGTCGGTTCGGTCACGATCGCGCGAGCTGGCCATGATGCGCCGTTGCTCTATCGGCGCGCGCAGCAAACGGTCGAACTAATTAAGCCGCCCGGAATGGTCGTCGGCATCGACAGTGGGAGTGTGTTCGATCGGATCACGAACGATTTTGCCATCCCGCTCGAGCAGGATGATTGTCTGGTCCTTTATACCGATGGCGTGACAGAAGCTTTGGATACCGAGGGTTTCGAATTCGGCGCAGACCGGATGATTCAATCAGTGCGGGCGAGCGCGGCTCACGGCGCTTCGGCCATTATCGCGCGATTAATTGATGACGTGCGCAATTTCGTGGGCGCGCAACCACAGAACGACGACATTACTCTAATTACCATTCGTAAACATGAAAAAGACGAGCCCTGAACCGCGCGAAGAAGACAAGATTCCACCTCCAGTGCCGGCCGAACCGGGAGACAGTTCCGCTGGGGCAGAAGCTACGGAGGAGGATCTGGTTGCGAGCTTGCAAAGCGATCTTGATCGCTTTCGCGATCTGGCGTTGCGAACCCAGGCTGACTTTGAGAATTACAAAAAGCGCGCGGCCCGCGAGCGCGATGAAGGGATTAAATACGCCAACCGAACACTACTCGAGCGCCTAGTCCCGATTGTCGATAACTTCGAGCTCGGACTGTCTGCCGCCCGGGAGGAGAGCAAGCACTCGCCGATTTATTCGGGCATGAAAATGGTGCTGAAACAACTTACCGATTTTCTAACGGAAAATGGACTGGAACCAATCGATGCGGTTGGAAAACAATTTGATCCGAACCTGCAGGAGGCGATCGGCCATGAACCAAACGATGAAGTTCCCGAAGGTCGGGTCATCCGACAAACCCGCCGTGGCTATCGCTTGAAAGATCGGCTTCTGCGACCAGCGGCGGTGGTGGTTTCCAGCGGGGCCGGTAGAAGCAGGGATGAGTGAGAGGTGAGAAGTTAGAAGTCTGGTCGGCAGAAACCTTGCTTTGATGTCACTATCCGCCTGTCGCTCACCATTCTAAATGCCTACGACCAAACGCGACTATTACGAAGTGCTCGGGGTGGCCCGGGGCGCGCATGAGGACGAAATCAAGCGCGCCTATCGCAAGCTCGCGGTCAAGTTCCATCCGGACAAAAATCCGAATGATCCGCACGCCGAGGAAAAATTTAAGGAACTGGGCGAAGCCTACGACGTCCTGATCGACGCCGATAAGCGTGCCGCCTATGATCGGTACGGACACGCCGCATTTTCGCAGGGCGCCGGCGGTTTTGGCGGCGGATTCCACGATCCGTTCGATATTTTCCGCGAGGCCTTCGGCGGCGGTAGCGGCGGAATTTTCGAGAGTTTTTTTGGTGGTGGTGGTGTTGGCGCCGGTCGCGCGGAAGAGCGGCAGCGTGGTTCCGATTTGCGTTACGATATGCAGATCACGCTGGAGGAAGCCGCCTTTGGCACGGAGAAAGAAATCGAAATTCGCAAGCTGGACACCTGCGATCAATGCAACGGCAGTGGCGCCGAGTCGGGCTCGCGCTCGATCAATTGTCCAACCTGCGGCGGACGCGGGCAGGTGATCAGTTCTCGCGGTTTTTTCCAAGTTTCGCAAACCTGTCCGCGCTGCCGGGGAGCCGGACAAATTATCGAAAAACCGTGTCACAAATGCGGAGGCGAAGGGCGGGTCGAAAATTCCAGCCGGATCAAATTGAAAATTCCAGCGGGTATCGGCAGCGGTTCGCGGCTGCGTTCTTCGCGAAACGGCGAAGCCGGAATCCGCGGCGGGCCGCCGGGCGATCTCTACGTCGTGCTTCACATCAAAGAGCACCCGGTGTTTCAGCGCGATGAAGATGATCTCTATTGCGAAGTCCCGATTTCCTTCGCGGTTGCCGCGCTCGGCGGCGAGGTCCCGGTCCCGACGCTCGAAGGCAAGGCAAACTTGCGAATCCCTGCCGGAACGCAAAGCGGCCAGGTCTTCAAGTTGCGGGGCAAGGGAATTGCAAACCTCGAGGGCCGTGGACACGGAGATTTACTCGCGCGCGTCATGGTGGAAGTGCCAACGCGATTGAACTCCGAGCAACGCCGCAAGCTGGAGGAATTTTCCGCGCTTTGCGGTGATGAAAATACTCCGCTGTATCGAAGTTTTTTTGAACGCGCAAAAGATTTCTTTCGGTAGCTCCGCTCCCGTCATCCCGAGCAAAGTCGAGGGATTCCGTAATGATACCTTAAAGCTGGCGCAACGGGATCCCCTCGACTTCGCTCGGGATGACGGATCATTTAATGCATCGCTTTTATA
>QHRJ01000268.1 GCA_003220075.1 Verrucomicrobiota bacterium | reverse complement strand
TAGGCGACGCGTTCAAGAGCCGTGGGCGGATGATCGAACTCGCGCGAAATTTCGATACCCAGTTCAGGGTGTCGCACTACTGCGTAATCATCAATCGTGATGCGGCAATCGGCGGCAACGAACTGACCATCTTTGGTCAGCACCAGCGGATTAATTTCCAGCGAGCGGGCTTCAACGCTGCGTGCGGCGGCGAATAATTTTTGAATCGACTCGGCGAGTTTCGCTGCGTGCGCGGGTGAAAGTCCGCACGAAGCGACGGCTTCGCCGACGGCCGAATCCAGTGGTCCGTGATTCACGTCGCAGGCAATGCGCCGCGTCGAGGCGGCGCGCTCTTCGATTCCGCTGCCGCCGCCGCCGGCGAAAATAATCACCGGGGCGCGGGCGGCATCATCGATCGCGAACGAAAGAAAAAACTCCCGCTCAATGTCGATCTTCTCTTCAACTAACACGGCTTCGACTGGAAACTGTCCAACTTTCATCGCGAGCATGCGCGCCGCATCAGCGCGAACATCATCCGGCTTTTTAGCAAAGGCCACGCCGCCAATGCCTGCGCGCCCGGTGGTCCAAGCTTGAATCTTGATGACCACTTCGCCGCCCTTCTTGCCCGCGATTTCCTTGGCTGCTGCCACGGCATCATCCGCGGTAGAGGCAGCGCGACCCTGCGGAATCTTGAATCCGTTGGCGGCGAGAATCGCTTTGCCCTGATACTCGTGAAGTCGTGCCATGACTGCGTGCTATTTCCATGATCCTAACCAGCTTTCAGGGTAGCGCACGCGTCTCGTGTGCTGGTTGTGGCGTCCCGCCGCAACGGACTTCTAAATGCGTGAAACAAATGACGTGTTGTTGAAATAAGATCGTTTTGGAAAAGTTCGCGATAGCGAGACGCCACCGCCAACACGCGAAACGCATGCGCTACCCAACCGAATCCCTTATGGTGAAGCGCGGATTGTTGCGGGCGAAGATCGAGAAACGTGTCCGCTGAGCCATGCGGAGGAAACCGTGACGTCACACAAGGAAAACGGAGCGGCAAAATTATTTTCAAATTTGCAGCATTCGAAGTCTCCATTAAAATCAACGAAACTTTCACATGAGTAGTCGAATATTCTTTGGCGGCGCACCTTTCCTCGCCCTTTTAATCGGCGGTCTCACAGCATTCGGCGCCGAAACCTCACTGGTCCCTGAACCGGGCGATTTGCGCACAGCCGGGACGGTGGATTTTCCGGTGTCGCCATGGCGCAATGGGGAATCGCCATGACGTGGTGGCATCCGATCTGGACGCCTCCGACTCCCGACGAAATGAGCGCCGGCAAGGCGGCAGCGGCGAAGGCCATGGCAATGACCGCCGGCACCGATCGCGAGCGGGGATTTATCACGGCTCTGGATGCCTACTACAACACGCCTGAGAGTCCGACCACAGGCGAGGTCGGACAGTCCTGTCATGGACCAGTGGGACCGCGTGATCGCGTGATCGCGTATGAAAACGCGATGCGCAAACTTTACGATAAATATCCCGACGACGTTGAAGTGCAGACCTTTTACGCCCTCGCGGTCCTGGCGGTTGGCTACGCGACGCCTACCGACACGACGTTAGCCAATCAATTGCGAGCGGCAGCTATCCTGGAAAAGCTATGGAAGACAAATCCTCAGCATCCCGGCGTCGCCCACTACCTAATACACAGCTACGACTATCCAGCATTCGCCGAGCGCGGACTTGCGGCCGCCCGGAGTTACAGTTCGATCGCACCGTGGGTTCCCCACGCCCTGCACATGCCATCGCACATCTTCACGCGCCTGGGCATGTGGGAAGATTCCATCGCTGCGAATCGTTCCTCCTCTGAGGCGTCGCGCGCTTACGCCAAGATGCGGCATCGCGACGCGACCGAAGCAGAAGAACTGCACGCGCTCGACTACATGGCCTACGCCTATCTACAGAAAGCGGAAGACGCCAAGGCAAACGAGATCGTGGATTTCGCCGCGACCGTGCGCAAAACCAATCCCGAGCTGGAATTCAGCGCGGCTTATGCTCTGGCCGCCATCCCGGCGCGTTATGCGCTCGAGCGCAACGCCTGGGCCGATGCGGCGGCGCTGCGCGTTCCGGCATTGCCGCACTGGTCTTCCTTTCCGTTCATGGAAGCGCTCATCGAATACGCCCACGCCCTCGGGCGAGCGCATACGGACGATCTCGAGGGTGCACGCAAGGCGATGGACCGGATGCGGCAATTGCGCGATGCGACGACGGATCCGAAGTTTGATTATTTTAAGAGACAACTCGACCAGCAAATGCAGGCCGCATCAGCCTGGGTGGCGTATGGCGAAGGCAAGAAGGAGGACGCCGTAGATCTGTTGCGACGGACGGCGGACGCGGAGGACATTCTCGGCAAGCATCCTGTTTCGCCCGGCGCGCTTGTCCCAGCTCGCGAACAACTGGGTGATCTGCTGCTGAAAATGGATCGGCCGAAGGAAGCGCAGCGGGAATTTGAGGCGGCGCTGAAAATCTATCCGGGACGATTCCGAGGTCTGTATGGCGCCGCCCAGGCAGCAGAACAGATTGGAGAAAAGGAAAAGGCACACCACTACTACGCCAAACTGACTGAGCAAACGACGAAGGCCGACGGCTCACGCAGCGAACTCGCCCAATTGCGCGATCGTGTCGCCGAGGGTGCTACGGCGCAACCGCGCAGCGCTACGGAACCCCGCAAGTAGGTTTGAATAGGACAGTCTGGGCGTGTGCGAACAGCGCGGGGCGCAAGTTTGAGCGCATCACTTCGGCGCAGCTGCGCCGGCATTTTCCGGCGTGGAACCATGAACGTTATCGCGATGACGCTCCTTGGAATAAGATAGTTTTGGAAAGTTCGTGATGGCGGGACGCGATCGGCAATACGCAAGACGCGTGCTTACCCAAATTCATTATGACAACAGCGACCCTAACCACAAATAAAACTGCGACAGAAGCGAAGTTCAAATGGCCGCTATGTTACAAGGCCGAGAATTTCATTCTTGATCGTATCGAGGCGTTTCTCGAGCGGAATAGTTTTGCGCGAACGCTCGCAAAACGGATGCGTGATGAAACCGGGACGCTGATTCTCGATTGGACCGATCATCTGCTCCTTCCCGCGTCGGATGAAGCCGCGTTACACGAGGCCGGCTTCGTCGATGATCCGCTCGGAGAAAATTCCGGCGGACATAAGGCGCTCTGGCATCCAGAAGCCATGTTGCCGCGTGTGTTAATCGCGACGAGCAACACCCGTTTTCCGCTCGCATTAACGGTGCGTCCGGATTTCGCCGCCGAATTCGCCATTGTCCACGGCATCACCAACAAAATCGAAGGGGATCCGTTCTCACGTTTTCGCACGCTTTTCGTTAGGGAAGAGAACGGGACACAACTTTACGCGCTCGAGCGTCGCGGTTATCGTGGCTATATTTCGAGCGCGCCCGACTTGAAAGCATATTGCGCGGTGCGCGAACTTTTCCAGAGGCGACAGCGGATTTGGGATGATGATACCAAAGGTTTTGCGCATGTACACCAGTGCTTAAAAGAAGCTGTCGATCTGGTCGGGCGCGATCTGGCATGCCATCTATTTTTCAGAGAAGAGCGTGCCTATTGGGAGAAGCGGAATCGCGCCGGGCGAGAACAAAAGCGTCGCCAAGATTCGTTAGGCTTGGGCTGGGCTAACCACGATCATCATACCTTCCGCTCGTCGCGAGAGTTTTTTGTCGACCTTATTAAGGCGTTAGAGACGCTCGGCTTCGAGCGGCGCGAACGTTACTACGCCGGCTCGGAAGCGGGTTGGGGCGCGCAAATTCTCGAGCAACCGATCGAACGCATCGTTGTTTTCGCCGATGTCGATCTTACTCCGGAGGAAACCGAGATCGATTTTTCGCGCATAAAGCTGCCCCCGAGGAAATCGCT
>QHRJ01000267.1 GCA_003220075.1 Verrucomicrobiota bacterium | reverse complement strand
ATGAAGCAGTTATGACTGCGCACCGATTCAGTAAGAACGAGATTCGGCAATTGCTGCGCGACAACGGATTTGCTATTCGCCGGTTGACCTACTGGACGACCTTACTGTTCCCGCTGGCAGTGATCGCCCGGACGCTCGGAGGGTCTTCAACCGGCCGAGATTTTCATTCGGTCGCAGATTCACTTCCGCATCGTCTTTTTAAGCGCATCATGGCACTAGAACTCCGGCTTTTAGAAAGAACTTCACTGCCAATTGGCGTGGCCCTATTGGCGACGGCCAGGAAACAAGAGGCCGGTTAGCCGCAAAGGAATTTAGAAGCGAGCCGGAAGCTTTTACAGCGTTAGGACGATTTGTATTTGACCGAGCAACCGTACGGCTTCGTCTGTGGCGTCGTAATCGGTTTGCCTGCCAAAGATTGATCCAGCGCTGCCTTCACATAGTTTGTCGAGCTGGGAATATCCGCCGGATTCGGACTCGCTTTGCTGTCGATTGCCCCTTCGTAGGCGACTTTTCCTTCAGGATTAATGATCACCATATTCGGCGTGTTCTTCGCGCCATATGCGCGTCCCGCTTTCCCGTCCGGATCCAGTAGCAACGCTGTCTGATGCGTTTTCCAGGAGGCGGTGATCTTCTGCGCCTGCTCCGGAGTTATGCTGCCCTCGGTGCCGGGCGCATTCGAATCGATAGTCAACCACACAACACCTTTGCTCGTGTATTGCTCCTGCAACTTTTGCATGTTGTCACTGCCGTAATGCTTCTTCACGAACGGACATTCCGGGTTGAACCATTCGAGAACGACGTACTTACCCTTGTATTGGGAGAGTGAGTGGCTGTTGCCCTTCGCGTCCGGCAGCGAAAAATCGGGAGCAGCGCTGCCCACCGGCGGCGGCTCGAGCGCAAATGCTGCGGTTGCAATGAATGATGTGAGAACGCTTAAGGCTATTTTGGTTTTCATAGGATCGTAATCTTTAGAAAACAACTTCCCGATTTGGTTCAAATTCTCAAGGCTAACAAAATTCTACCCTGGTTCTCCGCCGGCTCTGTAATGCCCTGCTTCGGAAACGCCGCGGGATTTCAACAAAATTATTGTGACGCCATCGTGCGTCCGACCGTTTCGACTTTCTCCAAGAGCATCCCTTTGGTGAGCAGCTCAGGAAAGACGATCGGCTCTTCGTTTTTCCCAGGATAAAGCACATAGAGCGGAACACCGGGGCGGCCGAAGTGCTGCAATAGTTTGGTAATCACCGGATCGCCGTTGGTCCAGTCGGCTTTTAGTTTCACGATCCCGTGACGCTGAAACGCATCCCGCACATCCTGACTTTCGAGTACATTGGCCTCGTTGAATTTGCACGTGAGACACCACGCAGCCGTGAAATCGACAAAGACTGTTCGGCCTTGGTCCAGCTCGGTCTGCAATCGCTCGGGTGTAAACGCCTGCCAGCCGCCTCGAAGTTGTAAATCGCCAGAAGCAACTCTCGCCGACTGAAATTTGTCGCCGATGAAGTAAATGCCGCTCGCGAACACGAGCAGGAGGATGAGCACGAGTACGAGGCCCCGCTTGGCAGCGGATGCCGTTGGGACTGCGAACGCGCCTTTCATCCAGCACGCGATACTGATCACCAGCAGAAAACAGCTGGCCCAGATTGCGCCTTCCAAGCCGCGCTGGGCGCCAAGCACGTAAAGCAGAAACAGAAGCGTCGCCAGCAGCAGAAAGCCCATGAACTGTTTCAGATGCAGCATCCAGGGGCCGGGCTTCGGCAAAAAGCGCAACCAGCCGGGTTGCGCGCTCAAAAGCAGATAAGGCGCGCTCATCCCGGCGGCGATGGCGATGAATATCGCCAGGATGATCGTAGGCGATTGCGTAAAGGCGAAGCCCAGCGCCGTTCCCAGAAATGGCGCGGTGCACGGCGTGGCCAGCACAGTTGCGAAGACGCCTTGGAAAAACGAGCCGAGAAAATCTCTGCGTTCGCTCGTCGAAAGCAAGCCGCGAGTCATGCCTTGCGGCAGTGAAATTTCAAACACGCCAAAAAGATTGAGCGCGAACACGAGCACAATCACGCTCAGCGCGAGAACGAAATAAGCGTTGGTGAACTGAAATCCGCCCCAGGTGACGTCCCGCCCAGCGCCTTTCAATCCAATCAGAAGCAGCGCCAAGGCAAGGAACCACGCGAAAATCCCGATCGCGAACGCAATCCCGCTCCGAAGAATTTTCTGACGACTCTGTCCAGCTTGTTGAATAAAGCCGAAGATTTTCAGCGAGATCACCGGCAACACGCACGGCATCAAATTTAGAATGATCCCACCAATGAAACCGAACAGCAGGAACGTGAATACTCCACGCGCGGCCGCCGGACGAGCGGTCGAAACAACCGGCGCAGTCGCAATCTGCCACGCCGCACGATCATCGCCGTTCGGCTGCTGCGAAAAAACAACGAGGCCCGCCATCGACGACAAATTCGTCGGCGCGGACTCAATCGGAATGCGAAATACAATTTCGTTCTCGTTCCGTGATTGGATTCCTGGATGACCAACTACGGTGCCTTCATCCGGCAACGAGAAAAAATCGACTGCGGGATACTTTGCCAGGGTTGGACTCGCGATTTTCAGGTGGAGATCGGAACCGGCCCGCTCCCATTTCGTACTTGCTAGATTTGCGCCCGGCCAGTTTTGCGGCAACAACCGCCGGTAGCGCGCGAAAAGTTCCGTGTTCGCCGGTTGGCTCGTCGCGGATACCGGCAATTCCAACTGCAATGTCGCGCTTCCAGGGATACAGATTTTCTCGCA
>QHRJ01000266.1 GCA_003220075.1 Verrucomicrobiota bacterium | reverse complement strand
CTTTACCACCGCTTCAGCCACGAACTCTTCCGGTTGCAAATCGACGTGAAGATGGAAATCCTTCACTCGTTGCGCCGTTGCCGGCCCGATGGCCGCGATTTTTGCTGCGCCAATCTCGCGGGCGTCATCGTAGAGTTTGAAAAAAATCTCGAAAAAGGCATCGACTCCGTTCGGGCTGGTGAAAACGATCCAGTCAAAAGAATGCGCGTCCTGCACCAGCTCGGCGAATTCGCGAAGATCGCTGGGCGGTTCGATCCGGATGGTTGGCAACTGGATGACATCCGCTCCCAGAGCACGCAATTGTGAGCTCAACCCGCTCGCCTGTTTGCGCGTGCGCGTAACTACGATTCGCTTACCAAAAAGCGGACGTTTTTCGAACCAGTTCAACTCTTTTCGCAAAGAAACGACATCACCGAAAATTGCGACGGCTGGCGCTTCGAAGCCCGCTGCACTCGCTCGCTCTGCGATATTTTCGAGAGTACCAACAATGGTTCGTTGAAGTCCCAGCGTGCCGAGACGAACGAGAGCAACTGGCAGGTTCTTTCGGGTGCCGTGCGCCAGCATTTCGCGGGTGACCGCCGCCAACCGGTCCACCCCCATTAACATCACTTGCGTGCCCCCCAATTTCGCCAGTGCATCGAAGTCAATTGCACTTTCACTCTTCGCCGGATCCTCATGGCCGGTGAAAAAAGTGACGTGCGAATTCTGGTCGCGATGAGTGACCGGAATTCCGGCATATGCGGGCGCAGCGATTGCGGATGTGATTCCCGGGACAATTTCGAAATCAATTCCAGCCGCGGCCAGCGCTTCAGCTTCTTCGCCCCCGCGTCCGAAAACAAACGGATCACCTCCCTTCAATCGGACTACGTTCTTCCCGATACGCGATTTTTCGATTAGGAGCGCGTTGATTTCATCCTGCGAAAGCGTTTTCTCGCCGGCGCGCTTTCCGGCGAAGATGATTTCGGCGTCAACCGGCGCCCAACCCAGCATTTCCGGATTGGCGAGCGCGTCGTAAACAATGACGTCGGCGCGCTCCAGCAACTCTTTCGCACGGAGCGTCACCAGTCCGAGATCACCCGGCCCCGCTCCGACCAGAAAACATTTTCCCTTGTCACTCCTGCTCATGCTCGAGCTTTCTAAAAACCTCTCCCGCTAATTCCTCCGGATCGTTTCCTCGCCCGGTCGCCATTTTCGGCGCAGGTGCATCGCCAAAAACTTGTGCCTGCAATTCCATTACGCCGTTCATAAATCGAGCGTGCACGCCCACCGGCAAATCGCAATCACCTTGCAGTAATCGCAAAAATTCGCGCTCCGCTCGTAAACAAAGATGCGTTTCCTCGTCATCAATCGACGACACAATTTCGTGCGCGACCAAATCGGCTGTGCGTGTTTGCAAAGCGATGACGCCCTGACCGCCAGCCGATACAAAATCTTCTAGCGGCAGTATTTCGGCAAAAAGCGTCTGGCCTTGAAATTCAAACTCCGGCGGCATGAATCCAAGCCGCTCGAGACCGGCGCGCGCCAGAATAATCGCATCCCAATCGCTTTCGATAAACTTGCGCAAACGGGTTGGCACATTTCCGCGCAGCCCTACAAGGCGCGCGGCAGGGTTACTCCAGCGCGCTTGCCTTTGGCGCCGCACACTTCCCGTCGCAATTGTTGCGAGCGAGGTGCGCGTTGCGCTTTTCCTCAGCAACAAATCTTCCACTGCGCCACGCGGCAAAACCGCTGTAATCCTAAGCGCGCCCTCTATTTCGCTGGGCAAATCCTTCGCGCTGTGCACCGCAACATCAATGCGCTTTTCCATCAGCGCCTGCTCCAGCTCGGCCGTAAAAATTCCTTTGCGCCCGGCAGTGGGGTCATGGTCACCTGTGGTACGAATGACTTCGATTGCAATCTTGAGCGAAGGCCGAGTCCGAGCCAGCGCTTCCTTAACCATTCGGGTTTGCGCCAATGCCAATTCACTCCCGCGAGTGCCGAGAACTATTTCCTGTGGCGGCGTTTCATGAAGACCGCTCCTCGATGTCTCTTCGACGCTCACGAAGCGTCGCTACAGTTCGGATGTCCGCAATTCTCCGCTTACGCGGGCCGGGCATTCCTCTGTTGGTCGCGTTCCTGACTTAGACAACCTCACATGTTTTTGAAAATCCGCGACGTGCTCGTCGATGATCGCTTCGGCGGCGGCCAGTTGTTGCCGGCGAAGCTCGCGTGATTCGCTGGCAATCTCTTGCAGGGAATCAATGTCGTAGAGATAAACGCCGTCGAATTCGTTCACTTCCGGGGCAACGTCCCGCGGTACAGCAATATCGATGATAAAAAGTGGACGATCGGCTCGGTCGCGCAAAATCGGAACAAGCAACGGCGGAGTCAGGAGGTGCATCTCCGCCGCAGTCGATGAAATCAGAATATCTATTTCGCGACACTGCTCGAGCCAGGTCGTAAAGG
>QHRJ01000265.1 GCA_003220075.1 Verrucomicrobiota bacterium | reverse complement strand
ACCCAACGTTACATCCCTTCCTCCAATGTTGGCTTGGTCTACAACGGTTTAGGCAATCAAAACGAAGCTTTATCCTCCTTGGAGAGGGCATGTGAAGAGCGAGATCCACGAGTGACTCTTCTAAAAGTCGATCCGCGATGGGATTCCCTTCGCGACAATCCGCGCTTTGTCGCCATCCTCAAACGCATCGGCCTTCCCTAGTCTGTGTTGAGCGTTGGCGTTGAGCGTTGAGCGTTGGACGTTTGGTGGCCTGGGCGACCGTGCTCCTTTGCAATGACGAACGAAGAATTCTTCCGAGTACTTTTCCATGGTGGCAATTCTTATTGGCTCACCCGGTTCGTCATTCTACGCCTGCTTGGTTTCGTTTATGCGATTGCGTTCCTGATTGCGGCGCAACAACTCGTTCCATTGGTTGGCGAACACGGCTTAACCCCGGCCAATCATTTTTTTGAAAGGGTTCAGGCGCATTTCGGTTCGCGTCCTGCCGCAGCGTTGCAATTACCATCGCTCTTTTGGTTCGGTATTTCCGATAAAGGTCTGTCGATTTTTGCCTGGGTTGGTGTCGGACTGTCGCTCGTTGTGGTCGGCGGTTACGCGAACGCGGTTCTGCTCGCCATTCTCTGGGCGATGTACATGTCCATCATTCACGTCGGGCAAATTTGGTACGGCTATGGATGGGAGACGCAGCTGCTCGAGACCGGGTTCCTGTCGATCTTTCTTTGCCCGTTGCTCGATGCTCGTCCGTTTCCGAAATGCCGGCCGCCGCTGCTGGTGATCTGGCTTTTTCGCTGGCTCGGTTTTCGCATCATGATTGGTGCCGGCCTGATCAAGTTGCGCGGCGATCCATGCTGGCGCGATCTAACCTGTCTTTACTATCACTATGAAACCCAGCCCATCCCGAGTCCGATTAGCCGGTATCTGCATTTCGCGCCGCATTGGTTCCACAAATTCGGCACGGCCTGGAACCATTTCATCGAACTAATCGCCCCTTGGTTTTCTTTCGGGCCGCGCCACGTGCGCCATGTCGCGGGCATCTTGCTGGTGAGTTTTCAAATCATTCTCATCATCAGCGGCAACCTAACGTTTCTGAATTACGTAACCATCATTCCATTTCTCGCTTGTTTTGATGACACCTTCCTTCGGCGAGTTTTTCCGCGGCCGATTGTAAAGCGCGCCGAACGTGCGGCGCGGGAATCGGAGCCGTCGCGTATCAACAATACCATCGCCATCGCCTTGTCACTCCTGGTCGCATATTTGAGTATCGCGCCAGTCAACAATCTCATTTCCGAACGGCAAATGATGAACACTTCCTTCGATCGACTCAACCTCGTCAACACCTATGGCGCATTCGGCGCGGTCGGCAAAGAACGCGACGAGATCATTTTCGAAGGAACTGACGATGCGATCATTACGGGTGATTCGCAATGGAAGGAGTACGAGTTCAAGGCCAAACCGGGTGACCCGAATCGACGTCCGCCTTTCGTTGCGCCTTATCAACCGCGGATTGATTGGCAGATCTGGTTCGCGGCCATGGCTTCACCCGCGGAATACCCATGGACGCTTCATTTTGTCTGGAGACTCTTGCACAACGATCCGGGCACACTTTCATTGCTGGCGAGCAATCCATTCCCCGTCAGGCCTCCGCACTACATTCGCGCGCGACTCTATCGCTATCGTTTCGCGCCGCCGGGCGACCCAGCCTGGTGGAAACGAGAGCCAGTCGGCGAGTGCTGGAGGCAGGCATTCCCGCCTGCCGCCCCTCTGTCATTCCGAGCGAAGTCGAGGAAACTGTAACTATTCTTTTTCAGAAAATGATTAGAGATTTCTTGACTTCGCTCGACATGACAAAAGAGAAATCAACCTTCTTCAATTTGGTCGCGCAGCTGCGAGTTCCTGACATCGCGTGATGTCAAGTTTACCGGAAGCGAGGAGGGGGATGTTTTCTACCACGACGGAACGTTTCGGGATCCAAAGATTCGGGACGCCGGCTTCATTGAGCGCCGCGCGCAATTTGTCCATTTCGATGGGGTCGGCGGTGAGGAGTAACAACGCTTCGCCTTTCGCTTCGTCGGGCACGCCGCAGATGGCAATGCGGCGTTCGCTTCCTTCCAAACCGAGAGCGGTGATGATCTTTTGCTCGACTACTTCGTGCGGTACCATTTCACCGCCAATCTTGGAGAAACGTGAGAGTCGGCCTTCGATGTAGAGAAAGCCGTCCTCATCCAGCCGGCCAATGTCGCCCGTCTTTAACCAGCCGTTGTGCAAGACTTCGGCCGTTCGCTTTGGATCTTTCAGATAGCCTTCAAAAATATTCGGACCCCGCAACCAGAGCATTCCGCTGTCGTAAATAGATAATTTCTCGTCAGTTTCGGGATTTCGAATCTCTGCGGCAATACCGGCGGCCATTTTTCCGACCGAGCCAAGACGATAGAGCAGCTGCACCGTTACATCAGGATGCTCTGGAATTGGATCGGGCAGGTTGACGGAGACGACGGGCGCCGTTTCGGTCAAGCCATAGCCCTCCATCACGCGTTTGCCGAAGCGTTCGAAAAATTTCTCAGACAAATCGAGCGGCATTTTTTCCGCGCCGACGATGACCAACCGCGCCGAACGTAACTGCTCCGGCTCGGCCTTGCGCAAATACGCGCGCAAAAAAGTCGGCGTCGCCAGCAGCACCGTGATTTTGTACTTCTCGACCAAGGCAGCGTTCTTTGCCGCTTCGAGCGGACTTGGATAAGTAATTATCGGGGTGCCTTCGATGAGCGGATACCAGAGTGTGACGGTGCAGCCGAAACTGTGAAAAAAGGGAAGCGAGGCGAGAAGGCTGTCTCCCGGCTCGGCATCGAGCATGACGGTAAACTGGGCGACGTTGCCGATGACATTATGGTGGGAAAGAACCACGCCCTTGGGTTCGCCTGAACTGCCGCTGGTAAAAAGCAAAACTGCTTCTTCGTGTCCGCCGTAGCGTGGAAGCCGGAGCCAGCGGGCTAACAAGGATTGGGGAGTAATCATTCCCGCAATCCACCAAAACAGAATTTGCCGTTTCAACTTCGGGAGCAGCTCGTCGAGCAACACGATGTTGGGCGGCCACGGAAAATTGGGAAGCCGTCCGCGGAATTGTTTAGCGGTAATCGCAGTTTTAATTTCGGCGCGATCGATCGCGCTCGCGATGGCGTCAGCGGAGGCGGTGAAATTCAATCCGACTGGAACTTTGTCGGCCAGCGCCACCGCGAGATTGGCAACGACTGCGCCTTTGCCGGCCGGCAACACAATCGCGATTCGTTTCTCCGGAAATGTTTTCCGAAGGCAACGACTGAGCGCGATCGAAGCTCCGAGGAGTTTCCCGCGGCTCAACTTGCTGCCGTCCATTCCATCGGTGACCAGGGTGGCGAAAGGCGAGCGCTTGAGTCCGCGCAGAGCACGACGCGCAATATGATCATGCAATTCGGATCGTTGCTCAAAGCAATCAGCTCCAAGCTTCAGCAAATCTTCGTGGACCCGCGCAATGGTCGCTTCCTCGGCTGAAAGAGGCGCGCCGAAGCCAACCGTGGCGCGATAAGGAAAATGTTTTGGCCATTTCCGGAAAAATTTTCCGCCGCGAAATGAAAAGATCGATCCCCAGAGTTGGTCGAGAAAAACCGGTACCACCGGTGCTTGGGCGTGACGCGCGATCATTTCGAATCCACGCTGCAAACGTGCCAGCGTGCCGGTGCGCGAGAGTTGGCCTTCCGGGAAAATGCAAACGATTTGGCCGGCTTCAATTTGATCGGTTGCCCGGCGAATTGCTTCGCGCGGTTTACGCCGATCAATCGGGATGGCGCGCACCATTCGCAGCACCGGCTGGAGTGCCGGTTTGCGATAAAATTCCTCGTCGATGATAAAGCGAACTGGTCGCGGGCAGGCTAACTGGAGGATAATCGCATCAATCCAGGTGATGTGATTGGGCACAACCAGGCAGCCGTCGGGCGGCAAATTTTCCAGGCCGAACGCTTTCACGCGATAAATCGTGCGTGCGATCAAAAGCGCGCAAAAATAGAAAGCGCGCTCAGCGGCAGAATTTCCCGGCATTTGCTTTACGTTTACAATCGCTCCATCTCACTCTGCAATCGCGTTATGACAAACGAGCGAAAATCAGCCGCCCGTACCGCTCTGGCGCTGCTGCTCGCCGTCAACCTTTTTAATTACATCGACCGTTACGTTCTGGCGTCGGTATTGCCGACGCTCAAGCAGCAATTTTTGGCAGGCGATCCAAACCAAAATGGTAAAGCCGGTCTTTGGACAACGGCGTTTTTGATCAGTTACATGTGTACCGCGCCGGTCTTCGGCTGGCTGGCTGATCGTTTTTCGCGCTGGATATTGATCGGAATCAGTGTCGCGATCTGGAGCCTGGCCAGTGGCTGGTCGGGATTGGCGACCTCCTTTGCGGTTTTGCTCTGCACAAGATTATTCGTGGGAATCGGTGAGGCCGGTTACGGGCCGGCGGCGCCGACGATCATCGCTGATCTTTATCCGCTGAAAACAAGGGGCCGCGTGCTTGCTTGGTTTTACGCCGCGCTTCCGGTGGGAAGCGCGCTGGGCTACGCGTTTGGCGGAAAGATTGCAGACTTGCTGAGTTGGCGATGGGCTTTCTATTTGGTCGTCCCGCCGGGGTTGTTCCTC
>QHRJ01000279.1 GCA_003220075.1 Verrucomicrobiota bacterium | reverse complement strand
TCCGTTCCAATTTCGTGGTCATGTCTTATGACAGCGTGCTGCAAACCATCGGCTTGCTCTCGACCGCGATTTTTCTGTGGGTCGGCGCGAACCAGGTCATTAATGGTCATCTCAGCGTTGGCGGCTTCGTCGCCTTTAGCTCGCTGACCGCGATCGCTTACGCCGCGATCCTGCGAACGCTCGGTGTTTGGGACAATCTCCAGTTGGCGGCGGTTTTGATGAACCGGCTCAACGATATCTTCGAACAGGAGCCGGAGCAGGGGCGAGACCGTTCACGATTGACCCCCGTGCAGAGCTTGGAAGGCCGGATTGAATTACGCAATGTGAGTTTTAGATATGGCGGACCGGAAGCTCCCAACATCTTGAGCAATATCACGCTCGACCTGGCGCCGGGTCGGATGATCGCGTTCGTCGGGCGAAGCGGGTGTGGCAAGACCACGCTGGTGAAACTGATCGCTGGTCTCCTCGAACCGACGGAAGGCACGATCCTCTTCGATCACGTTGATCTGAAAAATCTGAATTACCGGGATGTGCGCCGTCATATTGGAATGGTGTTACAGGAAAACCACATGTTTAACGAAACGATCGCGCGCAATATTTCCTTCGGTGATTCTGAGCCGGACCTCGACCGTGTCTTGGCTGCGGCCCACGCCGCAGCGGCCCACGATTTCATCATGCGTTTGCCGATGGGCTATGAGACGAAAATCGGTGAATCTGGTCTCGCGCTCTCCGGCGGACAAAAGCAGCGCATCGCCATTGCGCGTGCCATTTATAATAATCCTCCAATTCTGATTTTCGACGAAGCAACCAGTGCACTCGATACGGAATCGGAACGGGCGATCCAAAATAATCTCGGCCGCATTATGACTGGACGCACGACCATCGCGATAGCACATCGCTTGAGCACGATTCGAGAGGCCGACTCGATTATCGTGCTGGAAAAAGGCAGCGTGGCCGAAATTGGATCGCATGATGAGCTGATGGCGCAACGCGGTTTGTATTTTTATCTCTCCAGTCAGCAAATGGGTGTGGGCGGATGAGTGCGGAAACCTACTCGCCCAGCTCGTTCGACACCGGATCGGAGATGCTCCCGCAGGATCCGCCGCCAAAGCTCATTCGTTTTATGGGTTGGTGGTTGATCTGGCTTTTTATTATCGCGCTCTTGGCGGCGATTTTTGTGCACCTTCCCGAAACGGAGCACGCAGCATTTGTCCTCATCCCGCGCGAAGGAGCCGATCCAATTCAGTCACCGCGCCTCGCCACGGTGAATCGCGTTTCCGTTGCGGAAGGGCAAACGGTTGCAGCCGGCGCGGAACTCTTCGTCCTGCGATCAGACGAGATTCGGGCATTCGATACGCAGCTACAAACCCTAACGGAAGATTTGCATACGCAGGAATTGACCCTGGCGAAAATGGACGAAGCCTACGCCGCCGAAGCAAACATTAAGAACGCGCAAGTGTCCCAGGCGGAAAGCGAGCTGCGATTTCGCGAGAAGCAAACCGCCAGCAATCGCGAGTTACTTAACCGGCTGGAGAAGCTTTCGAAAAGCGGCGGTTTTTCCCAGATCGATTTGATCAAGCTTCAGCTCGAGGCTGCTGGAGCGGAAAAAGATCAAGCTGTTGCCCAGCGCACACTCGAGCAGGTGAAACTCGAGCGGCAACAACTGGAAAATGCGAATTCGCGCAAACGCGCGGAGCAAGCCGGCGAAGTGCAAAAGTTGAAGATGAAACTCGGCGCTTTGAAAGGTGACCTGGAAAACTCGCAAAAGAACTTGCTGACGATTCGTGCATCCTATGACGCCGTCATCATTTCCCTGGCTCAGCGCAATGTCGGCAGCGTTGTGCAAAGTGGACAGGAGCTCTGCCAGCTTGGACGCACCGACGCCAAACCGCTCGCGCGCTTGATGCTGAACGAGTCCGGCCTGGCGAAGTTAAAAGCGGATCAATTGGTGCGGTTTTTCTTCGAAGCGTACCCGTATCAACGCTACGGTGCACTGAGCGGAAGGCTCGATTGGGTGAGCCCGTCTGCGGTCGCAGGAGCAAACGGTCAATATTTCGTTGGTCTGGCATCACTGGATGAAGCGGCCAATCGACACCATCTTTCGTTACGGCCTGGAATGAAAGGTGAAGCGCGGATTCGGGTGGGAAGCCGGACGTTGATTGAATATGCTTTCGAACCGATCCGGCAATTGCGCGAGGGAATTCGAAATTAATGGAACCGCGCCTCTCCAGTTTGAAGGTTGAAGATCTGCGAACGACGAACGCAGCGATGACGCGCTGCATCAGCCTGGCCAAGCTCGCCGCAAAATCAGAGGTTCCAATTGTTTTACTGGGCGAAACCGGCACCGGAAAAACGCTGCTGGCGCAGGCCGTTCACAACTCCTCCGCTCGCGCCCAGGGTCCATTCATTTCTTTT
>QHRJ01000278.1 GCA_003220075.1 Verrucomicrobiota bacterium | reverse complement strand
CGCGAGCAAATCTGGCCGTCGCTCGATTACGCGGCGTGGCGAGAGACCTGCGCGACGTTGCAGTTGTGGACGCAGATTGCCGGCAAAATCCGGCTGGCACTCGGCCCTTGGATCAACCACTCGTGGGGCGTCACTCTCTACGTTACTTCGCGCGGTTTAACCACCTCACTCATTCCGTATGGCACGCGCGCTTTCGAAATCGAGTTCGATTTTATCGGGCATCAGCTGCACATCACCACCGCAGAGGGCGACGAGCGCGCGATCAAACTACAGCCACAAAGCGTCGCCAGTTTCTATCGCGAGGTGATGAATAAACTGCGAGATCTCGGCGTTGAAGTGCAAATCGGGATGAAACCGAACGAAACGTTGGAAGCGATCCCGTTCGACCGCGATGAGAAACACGCGGCTTACGATCCGGAATACGCCAATCGGTTTTGGCGAGTGCTTCTGCAGGCCGATCGGGTTTTCAAGGAATTTCGTTCGCGTTTCTGTGGCAAGTGCAGCCCGGTGCATTTTTTCTGGGGCAGTTTTGATCTCGCGGTAACGCGCTTTTCCGGCCGGCCCGCGCCGCCGCATCCCGGCGGCATTCCCCATTTGCCTGACACGATCACACGCGAAGCCTATTCACAGGAAGTGAGCAGTCTCGGTTTCTGGCCGGGCAACGACCAAATTCCCACAGCGCTCTTCTATTCCTACGCCTATCCATCGCCCGATGGTTTCCCCGATGCGAAAGCAAAGCCGGCGGCAGCTTCGTTTCATCCGCAATTGCGCGAGTTCATTCTTCCTTACGACGAAGTGCGTCGCGCGGAATCACCCGACGATGCGGTTCTGGAATTTGCGCAAAGCACTTATGACGCTGCTTCCACGCTCGCGAAATGGGACCGCTCTGCTTTGGAGGAGAAGAAACCGACCTTGCAATCTTCGCGGCAACATTCGTAATTAAGCGGAATGATTTCCAGATGCGCGGCCGAGGCGGACGCCTGGCGTGAGGTGAAAGATGGATGGCGCCCGCTCTATGGCGATGTCGATCAATTCGGCGTCGCTGTCGAATGGCATGACTTTCGCACGGTGCGTTCGTTCGATTGGGGCCGGAGTTTTCATCCACGCAGCCTCGAGTTTTGTTTGAACCTGCAAGGCCACGGCGCCGTCGGCGCAGTTGGACGAAGGCAGAGCAACTATGTGCCCGGTGATTCTGGCTATTACGCAGTTGGGGACGAGCAATTGCCGGCCTCACGCCGCGCCCACGACCATCATCAATTCGTCACCTTGGAATTTTCGCGAAAACATTTGCAAAAGCAGCTCGTGCAGAACGAATCCGATCTCGGGCCGGAGATCCGGCGGGTGATTTTTGGGGACAAAAATGAAAACGTCGTCGCGGCAGCGCGGCCCATGTCGATCCAACAACGGAATGTGGTGGCGACGCTGGCAGATCCGCCGGTGGCGAAAGCCGCCCAGATTCTCTGGTATCAAAGCAAAGCGCTCGAGTTGATGGCGCATTTTCTCTTCGAGCCGAAGGATCCGGAATTTTTTTGCATGCGACAAAAACGAGTGGCGCGCGACCGGGTGGAACGGACCAAGGAATTGTTGGCGCGCGATCTGGCCAACCCGCCGACATTGGAGATGCTCGGACACGAAGTCGGTTGCAGTCCGTTTTATTTGAGCCGGATTTTTTCGCGCGAAGTCGGCCTCACTATTCCGCAATATCTCCGCAACATTCGGATGGAACG
>QHRJ01000277.1 GCA_003220075.1 Verrucomicrobiota bacterium | reverse complement strand
CGTGCTTGTACTCAGGTCCGAATTGCTCCTGCAGCCGTTGCGAGCGGCGGCACCACAATAGAAGGATCAATCCGAGCGCGATTAATATGACGACCAGGACCCCTGCAAAAATTACGATAGTGGTCGTATTCACATTGAATCTCCGGGTTGCGACGAGGTGCGACGAGGTGCCTGCACCTCGCCACATTTAATTCGCAATCACGTGAGTATTTGCGCGTCAAAAAGCGTGCGCGTGTTCCGATCTTATTTGATTCCAGATTCTCATCGTCACCGTTACGGTCTTCGCCTTAATGTTTAACTGTTGCCCGAGGTCACGACCTACCAGCATGATATTTGGGTCCATGGAGACCGCCTATTGTTCCGTAAGAAATTTCTCGCACGGCTAATCTGTCCATTCGGCGCGAACAACAAGCGATGAGAAATGTTCCTTTTTGGATCGACAGCGCACCTATTGAGAAATTCCCACGGTTAAAAAGGAACGTAACCGTCGATGTCGTGGTGGTCGGAGCTGGCGTTACCGGTATTACTGCTGCTTATCTCCTCAAAAAAGCCGGATCAACAGTCGCTCTGATCGAGCGCGAGCGCGTGGCGTCCATCGACACCGGCCATACAACCGCGCATCTCACTTACATTACTGACGTCGAGCTGCGACAACTGGTCCGCAACTTCGGTGAGGATCACGCGCAAGCGGCCTGGGACGCGGGCGCAGCCGCGATCGATGAAATTGAGAGGATCGTGATGCAAGAAGAGATCGGGTGTGAGTTCACACGCGCACCGGCTTATGTGCACGTGCGCGTAGGAGGTTCTCCCAAAAAAGAAGCACCGTCATTAAAGAAGGAGGCTGAAATTGCTGCGAAGCTCGGATTCGACGCCGAATATTCGGAATCAGCGCCGCACTTCAATTTGCCGGCGGTGCGTTTTGCCAACCAGGCCAAATTTCATCCGAGGAAGTACCTTCGCTCTCTGGTTGAAGAGATTCCTGGCAACAATTCGCATGTTTTCGAGAAGAGCGCAGCCACTGAGTTCGATGCGAAGAAGCGCCGCGTTAAAGTGAACCGCAACTGGATCAGTTTCGATCGCGTCGTGATGGCAACGAACAATCCGCTTGTTGGCCTGGCCAGCATCACCAGCGCCACACTTTTACAAACAAAACTTTCTCTCTATACCAGCTACGCGTTCGGCGCTCGAGTCCCCTCTAGCACGGTACCGGAAGCGCTTTTCTGGGATACGCGAGAGCCTTACGATTACCTGCGGATCGATCGACATCGCGGCTTCGATTACATCGTGTATGGCGGTGAAGATCACAAGACAGGGCAAAAGAAAGCGACCACAAAGGCTTATGCCCGGTTGCTGGCGCGATTGAAAAAGATCATCCCGAAGGCAAACGTCGATCATCATTGGTCGGGACAGGTTATTTGTACGCCGGACGGCTTGCCTTACATTGGAGAGAATGCCGAGCACCAGTTTGTGGCTACCGGTTATTGCGGCAACGGGATCACATTCGGAACGGTAGCCGCAATGATGGCGTGCGACTGGACCACAGGACGAAAAAATCCGTGGACGGACCTCTTTGCAGTAGACCGGAAAAAAATCAAAGGCGCGACCTGGAATTATCTCCGGGAAAACAAGGATTATCCGTACTATATGATCAAAGATCGGCTCGCTCGTCCCGAAGCTGATTCCGTGAGAAAGCTAAAACCTAGCGAGGGAATGGTTATCGGTTCGCGCGGGAAAAAAGTTGCGGCTTTCCGTGACCGCAACGGGAAGATCCACCGGCTTTCGCCTGTTTGTACGCACCTCGGCTGCCTTGTCAGGTGGAATCCTGCTGAATCAACCTGGGACTGCCCGTGTCACGGGTCGCGTTTCAAACCTAGCGGCGAAGTGATCGCCGGTCCTGCTGAAGAACCGCTGACACCGATCTGAATTTTGCCGCATGGCATTCACCCTATGAAGGAATTGAACTCATATCTAAATGATCATCTGGCGGGTTCTATAAGCGCGCTAGAGCTCATTGCTCACTGGGCACATGTCCACAAAGATGAGCCACTCGGCAGATTCTTCGCGGACATCGAAAGGCAGATCAAAGCAGATCAAGACACATTGCGCGACGTTATGCGTTGTCTCGGGATCGAAGAAAGCAAGGTTCGCCAGGTGGGCGCATGGGCTGCCGAGAAGGTTGGCCGTGCGCGATTGATAATTGCAGGCGATGAGACGGGCAGTTTGGGGTTGGTGCTCACGTTGGAAGGGTTAATTATGGGAGTTACCGGAAAGAAACTATTGTGGCGCGCACTGGCGGTGGCGAACTTGCCACAGTTGAAAGGCTATAACTTTGAGGAGCTACAGCGTCACGCGAGACAACAGATCGAGCGAATCGAAGCCGAACGGATACGGGCAGTTCGCGACGCGTTAGCCGGAACGAGTGGCTTATAGTGAGATTTCCTAATGGGGAGACCGGGGACAAACAGTCGTAACGGGAAAATAATCGAAGCCGGCCTGGCTACGGATTCTGTAGAAGCGGCGGAGGAAGCAGGTCTCCAGTACGTCAGCGACGATCGTCCGGGCTACGCGCGCAGAGCGAAGAACGGCGAGTTCGAGTATTTAGATACTCAGGGTAAAACAATCCGCGACGAGCAACGTCTTCTCCGAATCAAACGGCTGGCCATCCCACCAGCGTGGACGGACGTTTGGATTTGTCCCTCGCCAACCGGACACATTCAGGCGACA
>QHRJ01000077.1 GCA_003220075.1 Verrucomicrobiota bacterium | reverse complement strand
GCGTAATTAGCTTTCCGCCGTTGGCAATCGTCGCCATCGCGACTGTCATCTGCAACGGTGTCACCGCCACCTCATGTCCCATCGGTATCCGCGTAATTGAAATCTTACTCCAATTTTGCGGAGGTCGAATCATTCCGTTGATTTCGCCGGGTAACTCCACCCCGGTGCGTTCACCAAATCCGAACCGCCGGATGTATTCGTAAAACTTCTGGTCGCCGAGACTGATCCCAAGTTTGGCCGCACCGATGTTGCTCGATTTCACCAGAATGTCCTGCACGCTTAATTCCCCGTAAGGGCGATGATCGTGCAGGGTGCGCCCGCCATAATTCCAAATCCCCTTTTCACAATAGATGGTCGTGTCTGGCCGTACCTTTTTTTCATTCAAGGCCGCCGCCGCCGTCACTATCTTGAACGTCGAGCCCGGCTCCATCATATCGATGACGGCGCGATTCTTCATTTGCTCGGGCCTGGCGGTGCTGCGCTGATTGAGATCAAAGTTCGGCCGGTTTGCCATCGCCAGAATTTCCCCGGTCTGCGGTCGCATCAGAATGATGGTGGCCCTCTCGGGCGAATACTGGTGCACGGCGGCGTCGATTTCGTTTTCGACGATATTCTGCAAATTCAAATCAACGCTGAGATGGACCTGATAACCGTCGCGTGAGGCCCGCTCCTGGCCGCGGTAAAGCACGATTTCCTGACCAGCGCGATTGTGTTCGATGTAACGATAGCCATCCTGTCCGCGCAAATATTCATCCATCGACGCTTCCACCCCCTGAATTCCCTTGTGATCAAAATCGGTAAATCCAATGACGTGACAAAGCATCGAGCCGTTGGGGTAAAGCCGGGCGGCATCATGTTCGAAATAAATGCCGCGCAGATTTTGCTCACGAAGTTTGGCCCGAAGCGCGTCGGCTGCTGATTCCGGTACATCCCGTTTCAAGACGATGTAATGCCGGTCGCTCCCGAGTTTTTCCCATAGTTCCTCCGTATCGATCTTCAGGTCGCGACTCAGCAGCGCGACGGCTTCGGCCACTCTCTCCCTGTTTAAATGTGACGTGTCGGCGACGACGATCTCCACCGGCACGTTGTGGGCGAGGACTTCGCCGTTGGCATCGGTGATCGCGCCGCGTTCGGCGTAAATCGGTTGTTTATAGACGTGTTTCTCCGCCGCCAGCCCGGCGTACTCGTCGTGTTTGACCAACTGGAGATAAACGAGGCGAAACGAGAACGCGCTAAAAAGCAGGACAAAACCAATGCAAACCAATGCGCACCGTGTTCGTCCGTTCCATCTCATCTGCCAACCTGATCGTTTGCCACCGGGCGAATGGCATCTTCCTCTGGCGCGGGCCGGATCGGCGCGAGCCGGACGATGTTTTGTTCCGCAATCGGAATCATCTTGAGGTAACCTTCCTTGAGCCGGCGTTGCAGCGCGCTGCGCGAAGTGAGCGCCGCGATCTGCACATTCGCGACATCATCTTGCGTGCGCAGACCCGCGAGCTCGGTCTCGAGCGATTTCTTGTGATCGCCCAACCGATGTAACTGCAAGGTGAGATAGACATAGCAAAGTCCCGCCGCCGCCAGCAAAGCGGTGATCACAATCCAGCGCGCCAGCGAAGCTGCCCCTACGCGATTGAGTTGTCTTGAGCGGTTCATCCCAGTTTTTCGGCAACCCGCAATTTCGCGCTTCGCGCCCGCGCATTGAAACGCTGTTCGTTTTCGCTCGGCTCCACCGGCTTTGGCGTAATGACGAGGAGATCGCGCTCTTGGTTGGGGCGCGGTTCCGGCCATTCCGGCCGATCGAAATATTCGCGGCTGCGTTCGCGAAAGAAATTCTTCACCATCCGGTCTTCCAGAGAATGAAATGAAATCACCGCAATCCGGGCCCCCGACTCGAGTCGATCGGTTACCACTCGCAATCCCTGCTCCAGCGCGCCAAGCTCGTCGTTCACTTCCATGCGCAAGGCTTGGAAAACCTGAGTCGCAGGATGGCGACGCCCGTGCCGGCCGACAATTTTTTCAATCGCGCGTGCCAGCGCGAGCGTTTCAAGAAATGGCGCGGTCTTGCGCTGCTTCACAATCGCACTGGCAATGCGACGCGCCGCTGCTTCTTCGCCGAGATCGCGAAAAAGTCGGGTCAATTCTTCTTCGCTGTAACTGTTAATGATCGCGCCCGCGGTTTTATCGGAGCCTGGATCCATCCGCATGTCGAGCGGACCGTTCCGCATCAAACTGAAACCGCGTTCGGCATTTTCGAGCTGGCGCGAGGAAACACCCAGATCGAGAATCGCTCCGCCGATCTTACCGACCTCCAACTCATCGAGCACACGATCGGCGTGGCGAAAATTTGCCTTCCGCAGAGTAACCCGATTGCCGAATTCGGAGAGCCGATTGGTCGCCTCCGCGATCGCATCGGGATCCCGATCGAGCGCAAGAACATCGGCGCCCGTTTTCAAGATCGCCTCGCTGTGCCCGCCGCCGCCACACGTCGCATCCAACACCAGGGCGCCGGCGCGCGGCGCCAGCAGCTCAATCGCCTCGCGCACCAGCACCGGGCGATGATAAATGAATTCTTCCCGATCCTGTGCTTCCTCCTCGAACATGACTGGTCCGGTGGCGAACCAAATCGGACGTTCAAAGAGCAAAGCATTCATCTTCGCTACAAGCCAATGACATTGGCGACGTGTTGGTAAGTCGGCGTTTCTTCTTCGTGGGCGCGTTTCCACCGCGTCACATTCCAAATTTCAAAACGACCGCGCCCGCCCACGAGCGCGACTTCACCTTTCAATCCGATCTTGCGGCAAAGTTCCTCCGGCAAAACGAGGCGCCCTTGTTTATCAGCGAGGCCGTGCTGGGCGCGGGAATGCAACTGGCGCAAGAAAACGCGGCGCTCGCGTGCGGCGACGCTAGCGTTGCTTTCCGCGGCCGCGCTCATGCGGGCGAATTCCTCCGGCGACATGACGAGGAGAAACTGATTTTGGGAATCAGGCAGGAGAATAAATTCTTCGGCACTCTTTCGACGCCAGCGGGAGGGGATGGTGATACGATTTTTTTCGTCGATGGCGTGACGAAATTCGCCGGCGTAAAAGGGTTGAGCAGAGGCGATGCTGTCCATGGGCCGACGGGATTAGTGTCCACTTTAATCCACTTCGTCCCACTCTTAACCACCACTGCCCCTTGTGGTCAATACTTTTCTCGATCGCGCACCGGAAAATCTTATCCGCGCGCCTCGCTAGTCCGCCCTGTCATGCGGCTGGATCGAGCAGTCGCGCCAGTCCGGCTCAGACCTCGATGTTATGAAATTGGCGGCCGGGCCGCACCTACTTTACATCGCCCGACGAAGCGGCGGGTCCACCTTTCGGTCGGCGTAGCTTCGCCTTTTCTTACTCCATTTTCCCTTCTACCTTCCCCGCGCCCACCAAAACACTATGCGCCGCCTCGCCTTCGCTCTTCTCTTCAGCTTCGCCACCAAGCCCCTCTGCGCCCTCGCACAGGAAGACAATGGCGAGGTCCGCGTCAGCGTCGTCCTCAACGCCGATGGCTCGCGCACCGTCTACGAAACCAATGCGGCAAATCACAAAACCGTCGCCACCACCACGGGCAAGGATGGAAAGCTACGCGAAAAAATTCGATGGGATCTGGATGAAAGCGGACGATTTCTTCGTGGCGAAGTTTTTGGGCCAAAGGAACAATTTCGATTTATCCTGCAAAACAAATACGACGTCAGTAATCATCTCATCGAAGAAACTCATTTCGCCAAAGACCAGAGCGTGATCGGCAAGATTGTTTTTCGTTACGACGTCGCCGGGCATCAGATCGGTTACTCGACTTACGATGGCGCGGGAAAACTTCTCGGCCAAACCGTCGCGCCGAGCCCGCCACCGGCCAAACGAAGGTAAGACGCTTGCCTCGTGCCCGAAAGGGTATTAAGGGGAATTTTTGTGATCGAATACCTCCAGAAGGGCGGACTGCTGATGTGGCCCATCCTGATTTGCAGCATCATCTCGATTGCCGTTTTCGCCGAGCGGCTATTTTATCTGCATCGCGCCACCATTCACGTCGGCGAATTTTTGAAGGGCCTGGCCAACCTGATCAAGCGCCGCAATTTTGCCGAAGCCTTGCATGAATCCGCCGGCACGCCCGGGCCGGTGGCGCGCGTGATTCACGCCGCAATTATCCGGCACGATCTCCCGCGATCAGAATTGCGCGAAATTGTCCAGGAAGCCGGTCAACTGGAAGTACCAAAACTGGAGCGCTTCCTCGGTGTCCTCGCTACTCTGGCCTATCTAGCACCGCTGCTTGGCTTGCTCGGGACAGTTGCGGGGATGATCGAAGCCTTCGGCGTTATCGCCTCCAATGGCGGCTATGCCACGGTGACGGAATTGTCCACCGGCATTTATAAAAGTTTGCTCACGACTGCGGCTGGACTCGTCGTCGCGACGCCCACCTTCGTTGCTTACAGCTATCTTTCTTCGCGGGTGAACACGCTGATGCATGATATGGAACGCGCCGGCATTGAGATCGTGCAGATGTTGACCGAAACCGAACCAGAGAGCGGGATTATTTCCTTCCAGCCAACCGCAGAAGCCACCCAGCGCGATTTACGCCGCGAAAAATAGCGGGGCGGATGAAACTGGTCCGGACGAAGCAATATCAATTCGGATGGCTGATAATTTTTCCGCTGCTCGACGTTGTTTTTCTGATGATTTTTTTCCTGCTCCTCAGTTCCAATTTTGTTTTGCAGCCGGGAATTTCGGTAAACGTCCCGTTCTCAAAATTCATGTTAGCACCGCAGGTGAATTACCAAATCATCAGTATCACCAGCGGCGCGACGGTTTATTTTCGCGATCAGAAAATTTCCATCGATGAGCTGGGGCCACAGCTCGAGATCGCGCGCAAAGAGGGCCGTTCCATCATCATCAAGGCCGATCGCTATACGCCTTATGAGATGGTGATTCGGGTGGCCAATCTCGCTCTCGAGCACGGCGTGCCTTCGGTTGCGCTCGCTACCACTCCACCGAAGTGAACGCGTCCACCGTCGCGCCGCTTGTTTTCGATTGGGCGCCGCCGCGCAAACGTCGCCACGCTTTGATCGTGTTTTTGATTCTTTCGCTCCTTTTGCACGCGCTTTGTTTCTACATCTTCCAAATTGTTTATCCCTCCACCATCGCGCTGATGCCGCCGCCGGCGCGGGTGACGTTGATTTCGCCGGATGATCCGCAATCGCTTGCTCTCTTACGTTGGGTGGAGGCGGAAGATCCCGCGCTCACCACCACGACACAGCGACTACCTGAGGCAAAATCTCTCGTCTTGCCGCCAGTTCAGCATCGCCCTTCTTATGCCAGTCATCAGCCGAAATTGAAAACACTCCTCCCGCTGCTGCCCGATCTCAGTATTCCAAGCTCGGCCGCAATCGGGCCGGTTCGTCTTCCGCGAATGAAAGCGACTGCCAGCGCGCCTGGCCTGGCGCGGAAAACGACCGCAAATTTTGCCGATCTGCCCGCTGCTTTGGGCGAGCCAGTTTTCGCCGATTTCACATTTCGGCTGACCCGGCCTGATGCCCCGGCTAACGCCCGATTCCGCGTTGCAATCGATCAGCGTGGCGCGACCCGCTTTTGTTTTTTGATCGAATCTTCGGGTGATCCGGCGCTCGATGAGCAGGCGCGAAATTTCCTTCAGCTCTGCCGTCTTAAGACAAAGGAAAATTCGCCCGTGACTAATGGAACAGCGCTTTTCTGGACCACCGCGACCATTGTTTGGGGGAACGATCTCGCCCCCAGTTCGGACCCTTCCGCCAGTTCGTCGCCGTGATTCGCGTCAGTCTGGCCGCGCTGGTCACGATTTATCTGCTGGTTTTTCTTGCGGCAGTTTTCCTTGTCTGGTTAAGTAGTGAATGGAACCGCAGACGGCGCGAACGAAAAGCTTTTCGCTTCCGGCTGCGCTGTGTCATTTGTGGCTTGGAGTTCGAGGATCGCACCGATGCTCTACTGCCACGCTGCCCGCGTTGCGGGAGTTTGAACGAACGATTTAAATTCGAACGTATTTGATTTGATATGGGAATGTGGATTGGCCGTAATCGAAAAGCGCGCGTGACTTATGGTTTCGATGAGATCGCGCTCGTCCCGGGCAGCGTCACAATCAATCCTAACGAGGTCGATACTACTTTTCGCTTGCCGCGACGCGAGGCCGCACCGTTGGAATTGAAAATTCCGATCCTGGCCAGCGCGATGGATGGAGTGGTCGACGTGCGTTTTGCCGTGGAAATGAGCAAGCTCGGCGGTTTGGCGGTGCTCAACCTCGAAGGAGTGCAAACGCGCTACAAGAACCCCTCGGAAGTGCTCGGGAAAATCGTGCAGACGGACAAGAACGAAATCACCGCTTTGTTGCAAAAAATTTATCAGGAACCGGTGCAGCCGGAATTGATCGGGGCGCGGGTGCGGCAAATCAAGGATGGCGGCGCAATCGCGGCCGTCAGTTCGATTCCGCAACGCGCGGTGGAATTCGGTGCCCTCGCCCAGGAAGCGGGCGCCGATGTTTTCGTGGTGCAAAGCACGGTCTCAACCGTGCGACATATTTCTTCCGAATATAAATCGCTCGATCTTGCGAAATTCTGCCGGGAAATGCGGATTCCCGTGATCGTTGGTAACACCGTCGGCTACGATGTGACGTTCGAGATCATGAGTTGCGGACCGGCCGCCGTTCTGGTTGGGGTAGGTCCCGGCGCAGCTTGCACTTCCCGTGGCGTCCTCGGCCTTGGAGTGCCGCAAGTTACGGCCACCGTCGATTGCGCGGCTGCGCGCGACGCCTATTTCAAAAAAACTGCGCGCTTTGTCCCGATCATCACCGATGGCGGGATGAGTAAGGGCGGGGACGTCTGCAAGGCACTCGCCTGCGGTGGCGACGCTGTAATGGTGGGAAGTGCATTTGCCAAAGCCAACGAAGCGCCTGGCCGGGGTTATCATTGGGGAATGGCAACCCCACACGCCAATCTCCCTCGCGGGACACGGATCAGAGTGGGCGCCACTGGATCGTTGAAACAAATCTTGTTCGGTCCCGCTGAAGTGGACGACGGCAGCCAGAATTTGGTTGGCGCCATTACCACTTGCATGGGCAACGTAGGCGCCCGCGATCTGGCCGAGTTTCAGCAAACCGAAATCATCATCGCGCCTTCCATTAAAACCGAAGGCAAACTATTCCAGACCGTCCAAAACGTCGGAATGGGGACGCGATGATGAAGAGTGATAAGTGATCGGTGAATAGAAAAATTGACGCCGCACTTTGACTGATCACTAATCACTGATCACCGATCAAAATGAACAACAATCGCCGCGTCGTCATCACCGGCATGGGTGCAATCACGCCCCTCGGTAACGATTTTGAGACTTTTTGGTCGAACTTGAAGAACGGCGTTAGCGGCATTCATACGATCGAATCCTTCGACACCTCTGCCTATGATTGCCGCATCGGTGGAGAAGTGCACGGCTTCGATCCGAAAACGGTCTTCAAGAACCCGAAAGATGTTCGGCGGACTGATCGCTTTGCCCAGTTGGCGATGGCGGCCGCAAAAATGGCGATGGCCGATTCCGCCCTCGAGATGGCGAGCGAAAATCCGGACCGCTTTGGCGTTCTCGTCAGCAGCGGCATCGGCGGACTAAAAACGCTGGAAGACCAATATTCTATTCTGCTTTCCAAAGGTCCGAAGCGCGTCTCCGCTTTCACCATTCCAATGCTCATCAGCAACATGGCGAGCGGCTTGATCTCGATGGAATTCGGGATGCGCGGACCGAACATGTGCATTGTTACCGCCTGCGCCACCTCCAACAACGCTATTGGCGAATCCTGGCGCATGATCAAATTTGGTGACGCCGACGTTTTCCTCGCGGGCGGCTCCGAGGCGGCGATCATTCCTATCGGGCTCGCCGGGTTCGGCGCGATGAAGGCCTTAAGCACCCGCAACGATGAGCCGGAACGTGCCTCGCGACCGTGGGATCGCGATCGCGATGGCTTTGTCATCGGCGAGGGCGCAGGTGTGGTCGTCGTCGAAGAACTCGACCGCGCAAAAAAGCGCAACGCGAAAATTTATTGCGAGCTCGTTGGCTACGGCTTGAGCGCGGATGCGCATCACATGACGGCACCGCCGCACGATGGTGGAGGCGCGGCGCACGCGATGGAACTTGCGCTCGAACATGCGCAACTTTCGGTCGATCAGGTGGATTACATCAATGCCCACGCTACTTCGACCGGTCTCGGCGACGTGGCCGAGACGCGCGCGATCAAGACTGTTTTCGGCGACCGGGCGAAAAGCGTTTCAATTAGTTCAACCAAATCGATGACCGGCCATTTGCTGGGAGGGGCGGGCGCGGTCGAGATGGCGGTGTGCGCGCTGGCCATACGCGATAGCGTGATCCCGCCCACGATCAATCTCGATCATCCCGATGAAGAATGTGATCTCGATTTCACCGCCCACACCGCGAGGGAGAAAAAGGTGAGCGTAGCTTTGAACAACTCTTTCGGTTTCGGCGGGCACAACGCTACCCTGGTGGTAAAACAGTTTACCAGCTAAAGGCGCTTACCTAACGAGAATTTTGGATTGCGCTGGCAAAGCGTAGCAACGATAGCGCTTTTTCCACGCATCGAGCCCCACTTGATTCGCGAAGATCCGCGAAGCTGAGCGAAGAAAAGTGGTGTCGCGCTGCGCTTGCCACCGCAGTCCAAAAAAGTGCCGCTATTGCCTGGCTCTGGTGTATTCGTCATTCGGATTTCGCCTGTCGCGCCGTAGCTTGGCGAAGGGGGGGTCATTCTTTCGTGCTTCGCCGCCATTCCGGCTCGGACCATTGGTGCTTCGTCATTTATCGAAAAGAAATACTCAAATTGTCTAAAGACGATCGCGATCCACTCGTCGGTTTGAGGTCGAAGACTTCGTTAAACACACACAGGGCTCCAGATCTGTGTCCCTTGACCTTTATCCTACTATTACTTTTGAGATGAAGAATTCGCCGACTCGGGATGCGTTCTTCGCTACCATTGCAGTGATTGCTGCTTTGGCCCCGTTCCTCAACAAAGCCTTTCATATCGACGATCCCCTTTTCCTATGGATAGCGCACCAGATATCCCAGCACCCGGCCAACCCCTATGGATTCTCCGTGAACTGGTATGTCAGTGCCAAGCCGATGTTTTCGGTCATGCAGAATCCCCCTTTAAACGCCTATTACATGGCCTTGGCCGCGGGTTTCCTTGGTTGGAGCGAGCTGACAATGCATGGCGCTTTCCTCGTCCCCGCAGTGGCGGCCGTCCTCGGAACGTTTTTTCTGGCGCAGCGCCTTTCTGGTTCGCCTTTACTTGCCGCGCTCCTCATGCTTTTCACGCCTGTTTTCCTCGTTTCGGCAACAACCGTAATGTGCGACGTTTGGTTGCTTGCCCTATGGGTATGGTCGGTTGATTGCTGGTTGCGTGGCCTCGAGCGCCATAACTACTGGCTTCTTCTCCTGGCATCG
>QHRJ01000264.1 GCA_003220075.1 Verrucomicrobiota bacterium | reverse complement strand
TTCTGATTCTTGATCTCTTACCTGTAAGTGTCTCGCACAATGCGCAGCAGTTATGGCGCGGTTGCACCAGCCTTTTCACCGGCCGCAGCCGCACATCATTTCCGCAACCGCGCCAGAAAAATCAACGTTGACCTCCGCTGACGAGCCCGAGCTGTTAACGGCTGATTAAATTGGTGGCAGATGAATAGTTGCAATCATGCAGCGCGCACTACCGCCGCCCATCTCAATTGTAGGTAGATTGAGTGGGACCAGCCGGGCATACTGTGTTAATCTTTTTTGCTGCCCTTCGGTAAGCGTTGGAATTGCACGCGCGGACAGCACTAGCAGCTTCTGGCCTTCTCTGTCGTGCAGTTCGATGGCATTGCCGGCAAAGTTCGCCACCTGAGCCGGGTCCAGTTCCAGGATGTTTTTACCGCTCGCTTCGAGGTGCGCGCGCACCTGTTCCCTTTCGGTCTGGTTGGCAATCATGCTCAACCCGACCAGCGCGAACTCCGTCCCGACACACATCATCACATTGGTATGGTAGACAGGCTGGCCATCGAGACCGACGCTGGTGAAGGTGACTGGCTCGTAGCCGAAATCGTCGGCGAAACGGCGAACCACCTTCGGGTCCGAGCGTTTAGAAAAATTGGAGTAGTCGATCACATCGGTGACTCGATAGGCCCGGCGCAGTTCATCGACAATGTCCTGCCGGCGTTCACGGCGACGTAGGGCGGAATACATTGGAAAAAGCGCAACCCGTCCATCCGAATGCGTTGAAATCCAGTTATTGGGGAAAACAGCGTCGGGTTTTTCGGGCTCGGCCGTGTCCTCAAAAACGTGCACCTTCACTCCTGCCTCCCGAAGGGCCTGGACGGCGATATCAAACTCTCGTCTGGCAGCGGTGGTCAGGTCCGTGCTGTCACAATCGCCTCGACGTTGAAACGCGTTGTCCGTCGCCGTCTCCGGGTTTGGATAAAACCTGCATGGACGAACCATTAGCACCGCGTTGGTGCTCTGCCCTAATGAGGTCGGCTTTGGCTCGCGAGCATATGACATCTCGGACCAGAAGCTACGCGAGTTGAGCAATGTTGCAGGTTTCGATTACTGCGGAATAAGGATGGCGGAATTAGAGGGTGCGCTATGGCTCGATGAAAGCGATCAAACTAGAACGCGCTTAGCGCAAGTCTGGTTTTCGGGCGACTTTTTGCTTCAGTCACAGAATGCCTGCTATTGAACGCGTAACTTCACCGACAGGGGTCGGCGGAAACGGGCAAAACGGAGCTGTCCCATTTGCGAGTACGCATTGGAGCAACTCACCAGTCGGCAATCAGCAAACTGATATCTCTTCGGTGGGGCTGAGTTATAAATCGAAGCGGAATGTCGCGTAGGGTATAATCCGACATTGGCCGCACGATTCAGGCTTGATTTTAGCGCTACTTTTTACTTCAATCGCCGAGTGCCGGCGGGTAATCGGATGGCTCTATGGACTGGGGTTAGTGTAAGCGCGCAAAACGGAGCCGTCGCTTTTACCACCACGCAATGGAGTGTGGTCTTAGACGCGCAAGGTGAATCGCCATCGGCACAAGAAGCGCTGGAAAAACTTTGTCGCACGTATTGGTGGCCACTCTACGGTTTCGTCAGGCGGCAAAGTTATTCTCCGGAAGAGGCACAAGACCTTACCCAAGGTTTTTTCGCCATGCTGCTGGAGCGAAGAGATTTCGATGCAGTGCGGCGGGAAAAGGGACGGCTGCGTTCTTATTTGCTGGCGTCACTGAAAAATTTCCTCGCTAAAGCGCACCGCCGCGCCATGACGATCAAGCGCGGTGAAGGCCGACCGCTGGTGCCGTTGGAAGAACTGCTCATTCGGGAGCGAGCTGATCTTGAACCAGCTGATATGTTGAGTGCCGATCGAATTTACGAGCGCCGATGGGCACTGACGCTGCTGGAACAAGTAATCGAGCGATTGGGGGAAGAGTATCGAGTCGCGGGTAGCAGCGCATTATTCGAGCAGTTAAAGCAACTGCTAAGTGATGATCGGCCGTCGCAGGCAAAGATCGCGCAAGAACTAGGTATGACCGAAAATGCGGTGAAGCAGGCATTCCATCGTCTGCGTCAGCGATATCGGATGTTGTTACGCGAGGAGATTGCGCAAACGGTGACGGTGCCGGGCGACGTGGAAGATGAGTTGCGACATTTCATTGCGATACTGCAAACGTAACTTCTAACAAGATTTGGCACAGTACCATGGAGGTGAGTGATTATCCGAAAAGTGCTGACGCAAATGTGAGCCGCATCTGCGGTAAATGCGGGAGCAGGATCTTTGCGGACGCGCCACAAGGATTTTGCGGCTTATGTTTGTTTAAGACCGGCCTTGGGCCGCTGGGCGAAGATGACGAGTCTGTCGAATCGAGCCCAGTGGCGATGCCGACAGACTTCGAAGACTACGAGTTGTTGAAGGAAATCGGCCGGGGCGGGCAAGGCGTGGTTTATCGCGCACGGCAGAAAAGCCTCAACCGGACCGTTGCATTAAAGATTATTGGCGTCGGTCGATGGGCCACCGAAGCACATCTGAAACGCTTCCGTCTCGAAGCTGAGGCAGCTGCGAGCTTGAACCACCCATTCATTGTTCCGATTCACGAAATTCGTGAACGCGATGGTTATTGCTACTTCAGCATGAACCTGGTCGAAGGTGGCCAACTGGACGAAGTAGTTAAGCATCAGGCGATATCGATCCGTCGCATAGTGGAGTTGATCGCAAAACTGGCGCGCACCGTGCACTATGCCCACGAACACGGCATTCTGCATCGGGACATCAAACCGGGAAACGTGTTGCTTGATAAAGAAGGCGAGCCGCATCTGACCGATTTCGGTCTGGCGCGATTAGTCGAGAGCGAAAGTACCGTTACGCGGACGACGGATGTGTTGGGTACACCAAGCTATATGGCCCCGGAACAAGCAATCGGTAACAACGCCGTGCTCACCGGTGCAACCGATATTTATGCACTCGGTGCAGTGTTGTACCAGCTGTTGACCGGTAATCCTCCTTTTATTGGAAGAAGCACGTACGAAACTGTCCGGCTGCTTCTGGAAACTGATCCGCGGCAACCGCGGCTCTTAAATCCAAAAGTAGATCGCGACCTTTCCACAATCTGCCTCAAATGCCTCGAGAAGGAGCCGCAGCGCCGTTACTCCTCGGCGCTGGACTTGGCGAAAGACCTTGAACGCTGGCTACGACACGAACCTATCAAGGCGAGGCGCTCTGGTCTCGTTAGTCGTGGAAGGAAATGGCTGCAACGCAAACCAGCTACCGCCGTCTCCGTTGCATCTTTAGCTG
>QHRJ01000285.1 GCA_003220075.1 Verrucomicrobiota bacterium | reverse complement strand
AGCCGGACGAACCGTTCTCGGTCCATGTCGAGGTTGCGGGTTGTCCCTGGGCAGATTCGCATCGGCTGGTCCGTATCGGATTCCGGGGGCGCGACGTCGCGGATTCTGTCGTGAAAACAGCCAAGGTTGTGGCGCAGCAGATAGCTGGAACGCCGGTGGCAATCGCGAAGGACGTCAAGATTCAGGTTGAGTTTAATTCGGCACAGGTAGCCTCCTATCATTTGATGGGCTACGAGAAACGGATGCTGCGCAAGGATTTTAAGAACGACGAGATCGACGCGGGCGAGATCGGGGCCGGAAATGCTGTGACGATTTTGTATGAGGTGGTGCCGGTCGGGGCGAATGCGAATCCCGCGGCGAGTATACCGCCGGTGGATCCGCTCAAATATGGGACCTATTCGACGAATACGACTCAGGCGGACCGAAGATCGAATGAGATGTTGACGGTGAAGTTGCGCTACAAAACGCCGGACGGCGACAAGAGCGAGTTAATCGAGCGCGCGGTAGTGGACGACGGGGAGCAGTTCGCGAATGCCTCGGCTGACTTTAAATTTGCCGCGGCGGTGGCGGAATTTGGAATGTTATTGCGCGATTCGGAGTTCAAAGGAAGCGGAACGCTGGGTGCCGTGCTGGAGTGGGCGGAGGAAGGAAAAGGCGCAGAGAGGAATGAGTATCGCGCTGGATTTCTTGAGCTGGTGCGGAAGGCGCAAGCGTTGAAACGAGGTTAAGGCGTTATAGCTGCCGCCGTCACTGGGGGCAGATTCCAATGGTTGATAACATATGCTGCCGCGGCGGCAGCTACAACGATTCAAATATTCTCCGCGGTCTCCGTCGTCGCCACCGGTTTCACGCGCATGGCGAGGAATGCGCCGAACAACAAGATCGCGGCGCTCCAAAGTTGTGCGGTAGTCAAATGTTCGCCGAAGATCCAAGCGGACAGAGCCACTGCGCCGAGTGGGCAAAGCAGTTGGAGCGTTTGGGCAAGGGCGACACCGATTTCTTGAATGGCAACGTAATAAAGAACGTGCGCCATGGTGATGCAGGTCACGGCCGAGATCACGAGAATGAGATTTACGAACCAGCTCACCTCCACCGGGGTCGCGACATTTCCGAAAGGACAGGTTAGTGGAAAAAGCAGGGCCGAGGTAATGAAACTAATGAGACCAAAACTACGAATCGAACCGAGCCGGGCGGACGGACGCTTTACCAGGACACCGTAAAGCGCCCAACAAATGGTGGCGATGAAGGCGATCAACAATCCGCGAATAGCGAGGTGCCCGGCGATAGCCCCAGGTTGAAACCAAAAGACACCAATTGCGCCGGGCAATCCCAGCAAGGTACCGACTTGAAATTGCCATTCCCGAAGAATGTGGCGCTCTTCCGGAAAGAAAATGAGCGCGAGTAGCGCGGTCATGATCACCGCAGAACGGGTGAAAATGGCGTAAACGCCGGGACCGATGTGAAAAAGGGCGATCGTCTGGGTGATTTGATGGACAACGTTTGGGACGGCTGGGATCAAGCAGAGGGCAAACGCGCGAAGATCGAGTCGCGGTCCGCCGCGCCGGATGCGAAGGGCGACAAAGGATGCGATCGCGATGCACGCGACGCTGTAGCGGTAGAAATTTTGCGCCCAAACATCATAGTAACGCAGCAGATAAAATTGGAAAAGTGATGGTAGCGACCAAATGATTACGGTAGCGAAAAGCGCCAGGTACCCCCGCGAAACGCTGCGTCTCCCCGAGCGCCGCTCCGGTGACGTGAGGACGGATAAAAATTTCACGGACTTGAATTTTGCTGGCTTACTGGCATTTGATCGCGCAAAAAGATAGTTGCCGAAGGAGGAGCCATGACCATTTCAAAATTTCTATCGACCGCAGCAATTATTTTTTCACTGACAATCCTGGGCGCGGAAGCGAAGCCGCCAGCGGGATCTTCCGATGCCAGCAGCCGCGTCAACAAAGGCGTGGAGCTCGCGCAGCAACACAAATACGAAGATGCGATCAAGGAATTTAACGCCGCGATCGAGGCGAATCCGAAAAGCGCCAAGGCCTACCTGAATCGCGGAACGGCCTATCGTGCGTTGCAGAAATACGATGAGGCGATGGCCGATTTCGCCAAGGCGATTGAGATCGCGCCCAAGGATGAGATGGGATACCTGGAGCGGGGCCAGACTTTCGTCATGCAAAAGCAATACACGGAGGCGCTGGCGGATTTAGGCAAGGCGGCCGAGCTGAAACCTGACAACATCACGGCGGTGCGATTGCGGGGATTTGCCGAGATCGGGCTGGGCGACTGGGACAAAGCGGCTGCGGATTTTACCGCGGTCGTGCAGAAGGATCCCAATGACGCGCAGGCTTACGAGCGACGTGGGTTCGTGT
>QHRJ01000256.1 GCA_003220075.1 Verrucomicrobiota bacterium | reverse complement strand
TCGTCGTGCCACCTTCAGTCGGGACGCTCTTCATCGGCTCAGCTCATCGTGAAATGTTGCGCAACGGAAAGAAAAACGAAACGGCGGAGGTGATCACGCTTTCCCTCACCTTCGATCATCGGGTAGTGAACGGTGCTGGTGCTGCCAATTTCGCGCACGAAATCAAAGAGCAAATCGAGCAGTTCATGATTCCGGCGGAAGAAACGCCCACCGCCAAGTCGTAGCGGAGACGATTCTGTTCACAATTCGAGAGAAGATTTGTTTTGGTGCGGCTTCCGCTTACACCGCCCAATTTGGCTTGCGCTTCTCGTTAAAGGCGCCAATGCCCTCGCGCGCTTCGGCCGAGCCACGCGCTTGCATATGATGCTTCAAAGCTCGCTCGAGATCGTCTTTCACTGAAGTTGACCAAAGCTCTTCAATCAGGCGTTTCGTTTGCACGACCGCATTCGGCGCGCCTTGCAAAACAGAATCAGCGAACTTCAGCACTTCGTTCATTACCTCATCCGCAGGCACGACGCGGTTTACCAAACCCATCTCGAGCGCGCGTTTTGCATCGATTAGCTCCGCACCCAACAATAATTCGCGCATGTCGCGTTCGCGCAATTGCCGCCGCAAAAATGTCATAACCAATCCGGCGACGAGACCGCGCCGCGTTTCCGGATAACCAATCTTCGTTCGTTCTGCAGCCACAACGTAGTCACAGGCCGACATGATGCCGGCCCCACCGGCAACGGCGGCTCCATGGACAGCGGCAATGGTAACTGGACGCGCCTCGCTCAGCGCGCCAAGCACGCGCGCAACCAAATCTGCGGTCGCGTGCGCTTTGGTTTGATCCTGCGCTTCCTTCAAATCCAACCCGGTGCAGAACGCCGCTCCGGCGCCACGCAAAATAAGGATGCGCTCGTGTGTCTCGTCCGACGCAAGTTTGATCGTCGCCATCAGTTCGCTCAATAACTCGATCGACAACGCGTTGCGGCGCTCGGGCCGGTTCAGAGTGACGATGGTGATCTGTGGTGTTTTCTTTTCAACGAGAACGACGGACATAAAGATAAATCGTGAATATGCTACTTGGACGCGTTAAAGGTCGCGCTTTTGAGTTAGCTTTCCATGATGGAATCCGTCAAGCTCATCGAATGTCCGCGTGACGCCTGGCAGGGAGTCAGGCTTCATATTCCGGCTGAGCGTAAGGTTGAATACCTGCGCGGACTGGTCGCGGCAGGTTTCCGGCACATTGACGCGGTGAGCTTCGTTTCACCAAAAGCTGTTCCGCAGATGGCCGACAGCGAAGAGGTACTCGCGCAACTCGGCCCGCTCAATGACGTTGAGATCATTGGAATCGCCGTTAACGAAAGAGGCGCCGAGCGCGCCATCGCAACCGAAGCGGTGACCACGCTGGGTTATCCGTGTTCGGTATCGGAAACTTTCCTTCGCAGAAATCAGAACCAGTCGCAGGAGGAAAATCGGGCTGTGCTCGAGAAGATCAAGACCCGGGCAGACGACGCAGGACTGGCAATGGTCGCTTACATTTCAATGGCGTTCGGCAATCCGTACGGCGATCTGTGGAGCGAAAATAAAGTCGCGGAAGCGGTCGAAAGCATCGCAGGACAAGGCATTCGGACCATCTCCATTGCCGATACAATCGGGGCTGCCGATGCAGAATTGATTCATCGCGTGGTCACCACAGTTTTACACGAGAGCGGTGAATGCGAAGTGGGCGTTCACATGCACAGCACGCGCGACGAAGCGGCGGCGAAGGTACTTGCTGCGTACGATGCGGGATGTCGACGTTTCGATGCAGCGATTGGTGGACTTGGCGGTTGTCCCTTTGCGCAAGATCAGCTCATCGGAAATGTGCCGACGGAAGAAGTGTTGCGTGCATTAAAGCAACGTGGGTTGGAGTTGTCGATCGAGCGCCAACTCCCCGTGATCGCCGCGATGAATACCGCCATTAGCGATGAATTTTTGGCGGACGCTGCCGCGGCTGATCAAACCTGAATCACCCCGGTATGAAAGCGTCCTTTCGCGGGCGGTCGGCTAACAATCCGAAGAAGGCCTAGGAGGACATCGCGCGTTTCATGTGGTTGGATAATGGCATCGACCCAGCCACGCGCGGCACCATAACGAATGTCGGTTTGCTCTTCATAATTTGCCTTCACCTTGGCGCGTAATTCTTCGAGCTCCTCAGGCGCGGCTTTTTTGTCTCCGCGTTCTTTTGCGCGAGCGAGAATAGAAAAAACGGTGTCGCTGGCCTGGGCTGCCCCCATCACGGCGTAACGTGCGTTTGGCCAGGCCAAAATAAAGCGCGGATCATAAGCCTTCCCGCAGAGCGCATAATTTCCGGCGCCAAACGAGCCACCGACTACGATCGTAATTTTCGGCACGATGGAATTACTGACCGCATTCACCAACTTCGCCCCGCTGCGGATGATTCCACTTTGTTCCGCAGCTTTTCCCACCATGAATCCCGTCACATCCTGGAAAAAAAGGATCGGCAGTCCGACCTGATTACAATCCATTACGAAACGCGCGGCTTTGTCGGCGCTGTCAGAATAAATCACGCCACCCATTTGGATCCCTTCCGTCTTGGTGCGCACTTGCAGACGCTGACTGGCAACGATACCGACCGCACGACCGCCGATCCGGGCGTAAGCTGTGACGAGAGTCTTGCCGTAATCAGGCTTGTATTCATCGAACGAATCGGCGTCGATGATGGTGGCCAGCAAATCGCGCGCATCATAGTTCTTGTGACCATCCAGGCTGATTAAATCGTAGATGGCATCACTTGGTTTCGCGGCATCCTTGTCAGCGGGCATTGCACCTTTCTCGTTAGCTTCTGGCAGCAGCGCCA
>QHRJ01000076.1 GCA_003220075.1 Verrucomicrobiota bacterium | reverse complement strand
CAGTGGTTCGTTCCGTGAATTTTTCTGGAAAAAACTCGATCGCAAAAATTACTAATATCGTCACAGGGCGAAATTGGGTGAGCGCATCAGTTGCGGCTCCCGATGGAGATGGGCCAGCCCTGATCGCATTCTCCCGTCCGTTTTTCCCAGGCTATCGCGCGCGAATCGATGGGCGCAACCTTCCCGCTTTTTCTGAGCGCAATTTGATTCCGTTGGTCGAGGTCCCGCCCGGAATGCGTGGTCGCCTCACCCTTTATTACCGCCCCAATTGGCTGATTTATGGAAGCGCGCTTGCAGTTGCCTCGGCCGCCGTTTGGCTCATCTCCGCCTTTTGCTCAATGCGACGGCCAATTCAGCCTACTTAAACATCGGCTACTACACAAAGTGGGAGTTAACAATTGGCTGTTGCAGGTGCGACAGTTAATTGTTAACTCGGTAGGACCATACCGCTGTGTTCCGTTTCTACGATTTCGACCATTGCTTAGAGGAATCGATCGAGAAAATTGACGAGTTTTCGGATGGGCCTGGGCCGCGCGCGCGGTGAATCCGCGAAGATCGACAAACAGAAGAGCGACAACTTGATCGGTGCCACCAAGAGCCGGATCGCGGGCCGATGATTTGCGCGTAACAGCTGCGCACGGTCGATGGTGCTGCTGTTACTTTGTCATGTCGAGCGAAGTCGAGACATCTCTAGCTAATGTCCGACAGCACCAAGGAGCGCCTGTTTCCAACCGCCTTTGTATAAAGTCGACGGCTTGGTGTCATATCAGCTTCTTCAGACGCAAAATAGTTAGAGATTCCTCAACCTCGCTCGGAATGACAAAAAGAGGACTCTGGAATCAGCGCCGCTATGACTCAACAACGCTGCTGCAAGGTGGCCTAGATCACGAGATGGGGACCCATTCGTTGCGGGCGCGGGAGTCGGCTACGGCTTGGACTACGCGCATGTAACGGAGGCCATCTTCAAAGGTCGGGTACGGTCGCTCCCCGGTCCCTGATTTCACGGCGTCGAGGAAATCATTCTCGACCGTCCATTCCTTGGCCAGTTCCTTTGGGACATCTACCTCCTCCAAAGCGTCGTCGCCTACCCGGCCGGCCTTGATTACATCGGCGGTGAAATCGTAGACCAATGTCCCGGCCGAACCATACACCTCCAGACGGTCCCCGGTGGCGTGGGCGTGGATACCGCTGAATTCGAGCACGCCTTCCGCACCGTCTGCGAAGTGGCAAAGCACCGAGAGCGCGTCGGGAATAATAACGTTATAACCCTGGCGATCGGCATACAAAATTTTCCCGCGCGCGAACAGTCCATCGATATCGCCGAACCAACGCTGCAACACTTCGACATAAATCCCAAGCGTCATGACATTGAGCCCGCTGATTTCGATGCGTTGCCGCCAATGGGCGGGCGCGTTCGGGTTCAAATAATTCCCATGAAAACTATGCAGCCGAATAGTGTGTAGTTGTCCGAGAAAATTTTCCCCGATCAATTTTTTAACGACAAGATCGCCGCGCAAACCGTAGGGCGGCGGGCACAGCATGGTGACCTGTTTGGGAAAGCGGCGCGAGGCCGCCAGCATTTCTTCTGCTTCCGCGCGATCGTTCGCCATTCGGGCCTGACAAAAAACGTGTTTGCCCGCTTCGAGCGCGGAAATGGTGACGGCGGAATGCATGTAAGGGGGCGTCCCAATCCAGACGACATCGATGTCTGGCAAAGCGACGAGGTCAGGCCAGTTAGCGATGGGGACGGCGGTCGGAACATTTTCCTGGCAAAACTTTTCCGCGCTTTCATAAGTGGAATTTGAAATCGCGACGATTTCCAGATCGGACCGGCGTTTGAATGCGGGCAGATGCCGTTGTTTTACGATCCCGCCCGCGCCGATGATTCCGATCCGTAACTTGCGGTTGCCGTTTAGCCATTTTGGCTTTTGAGCCAACGGACATCTTGCCCGTTAATGGTAACAAGACAGTGGTCGCAGGCGAGATGCCTGCGTAACCCCGCAGGCTGGAGCCTGGGCCCCACTAAGAATCGCTTGACCAGTGGGGGGCGACAATACACTTTACGCTCCCGTTTTTATAACCGGGCGATTGCGTTAATCGCCCTTATCGTTGCCATGTCCAAAGTTTGCAGCATCACTGGATCCCGCGTCACGCGCGGCAGCGTCATTCATCGCCGTGGTATGGCGAAAAAGAAAGGCGGCGTCGGTCGCCACGTCACGAAAAATGTGCGGCGCGAATTTCACCCGAACCTGCACGAACACCGGGTCTGGGTGCCCGAGCTGAAAAAATTCGTGCGCATCCGGGTGACGGCGCGAGGACTCAAAACGATTAACAAGAACGGGGCGTATCGGGCGTTAAAGAAAGCCGGCATCATCGCGGGCTAGGGCTTCGGCAGCGGCGGGCAGGTCAGGCCAAATGCGATTGACCATCTTGAAATCGAAGATTCATCGGGCGACGGTGACGGGCGCGAGTTTGCATTACGAAGGCAGCCTCACGGTTTCGTCTGATCTGGCTGAGCTGGTTGATCTGCGCGAATACGAAAAGATTCTCGTCGGGAACCTAAGCAACGGCGAACGCTTTGAGACTTACGTGATTTACGGTGAGCCGCACAAAGGTTTGATTGAACTCAACGGCGCGACCACGCATCTCGGGAAAATCGGTGATCGCATCATGATTATGAATTTCGGGAGTTATTCGACCGAGGAAGCAGCCAGGCACCAGCCGCGCATTCTCGTGCTCGATGAGAAAAATCGGGTCGTGCGGCAGGAAGGCATCGAGCCGTCACTCCAAGTCGTCGGCGAGTAAAGCGTCGTCACCCGAGCGAACGCGAGGGACCTCACATTTGGTCAGGCGCATTTGGACGCTCGTGAGGTCCCTCGCCGTCTTCGCGGCTCGGAATGACGGGCGATAGCTCTTTAGATGTTTCGTCGCTTGAGTCTTCTTGGGATACCTCGGTCCGAGCCGGACTGGCAATGTCTTCGCGGCTCGGGATGACGGACAAATTATCAGCACTGCCGCCAGCGACTGCGGCAGCTACATCGCTTTCCTCAGTCGTCGCCCCGGATGTAGTTGCTGTCGCTTCCGTTGTAGCTGCCGCAGTCGCTGGCGGCAGGTCCGCGGTGACTTCACCAGCTTCCTTTTTCGGCGGCCTTGCCCTCGGCAAATCGAGCGAGCCGTCATTGAATTCGATGACGTGTCCTTCGCGAATCATCCAGTGCAAATCGGACGCGAGCGCCAGTTTCGTTTTCTCGGCTTCGGCCAGCTCAGTATCCAGTCCAATTAATTTTTCCGCGAGTTCCTTGCGATTAATTCGTGGCGAGGCCTTGAGTGCTTCCAAAATCTGACGCACCGAATCGGAAACTGCAGTTTCATCAACCGCTTTCAGCCGAATGGGCGAGACGAAAAGCATTCCCTTGCGATGCCGGAAAATTCGCAGGCCCGCACCGCGGAAACGGCCGGCCAGCTCCTGCATCATATTGGAGGGCGAACGGACCTCCGCTGACCAGGCATTTTCAATCAGGCGCGCAGTCCCGCGATCCTGTAATTTGCGACTGGTAACGCCGTCAATCTCCGCCTCGCCCGATTCCGAAATCAGAGAGGGAAGATATTTCTCGCGAAAATGCCGTTCCGCTTCCGTTTCGGCATTAAAAGTTTGAGGCGGTTCCTCTTGCTGCGTGGTGAACGTGGTCACTTTGCGCGCTTCTTCCTTCCATTGCTCGACCAGCGCGGGATCGCTCACGATTTCGATTTGCCGTTGAAAATCAGTGAAGCTCAGGCGCCGGCTGAAACGTTGTTCATAAAGACGGCGAAGCTGTGGCTGGTAACCGTGATGATTGGTTGGTCCCAGCAAAGTTCCGGTCGTCCGTTCGCGCGCGACGCTGCTGAAATCGCCCTTAATCGGATCGTTCAAGGTCACATTGACGGTGTAAAACTTCTCCCGGAGCAGGCGAAAGGCGGAGTTTTCTAGAACACTGCGATTGGTTGAGATGGCGTTTGATTCGCCCAGGCGAAAAAGTGGGCTCGCGTTCTTCATTTTTACCCGGACGTGATAGCGTTCCGGTTTCTGCAGAAAAAGACGCGCCAGCGCATAAACAGAATACGCCGCGGTGCCGGTTTTGATCTGGGCTGCGACATTTTCAAACGCTGCTGCTTGCGGAAGAAAATGGACGTCGAGCTGCGGCAACGGAGTGGTTGCCGGCGCTTCGCGTCGCGCCGGAAAATCGCGTGAACGTTTCCGATCTTTGCGATCGAGCGGCTTGCGATCGTCTCGTTCCCCTCGATCACGCCGGCGGCGATTCTTCTCGTCGCCACGCCGTTGATGCGGTGGACGAGGGCGTCGCTCCATGCCCTCGCGCGGCCAGTGGGCCTGCTCTTCTTCTTCAATTCCGGCATGACGCGCCGCGGACCAGTCTTCCTTCACCCACGCGGGAAGAAATTTCAGGTCGATCAAATCGAGTGGCTCGCCGGGCGATGACATGTTTCTCATCTACTGCATCAGGTCGAGAAGTAAACCGGACGGCACCCTAGTTGAAGCGTTGAAAAGATGAAGGGTTGAAGCGATCAGAGCAATTCGTCCAGCTTCTTCGCATATTTCAACGGTGATCCCTACCCCAGCAGCCGACGCGACTGCCACTACAGAAGAACCCGCTGCGGCTGGAAATTCATTGACAAGAATTTGAATTGATTTACTTGCCATCCTGTTCGGCCCGCGTTATCGCGGGCGGACAGAACAACCGAATTTTATGGCCGACAAATCAATCGAAGAGAAGGTTAAAGACATCATCGTCGAACAACTGGGCGTTAACCCGGAACAGGTAACGCCGCAGGCTTCGTTCATCGAGGATTTGGGGGCGGACTCGCTCGACATCGTGGAGTTAGTGATGGCGTTCGAGGAGGAATTTTCGGTGGAAGTGCCCGATGAAGACGCCGAGAAATTGCAGACCGTCGGCGACGTCATCAAATACATCCAGGAACGAGCGAAGCCGAAGGAATAGCGTAAGGGAGGCGCGCCGGGGGCCTGACTGAAAGCGGTATCCATCCTTTAGCCGCTTAAGACACTATTGCCGTTTGCTGGCGAGACGCCGGCTGCTATAGGCCTTTTCCACTCCCTGTGGTGGCAGGTGCCTCGCCGGCAAATTCTCTCCTGCTGCGGCTGACACGGCCGCCTCTACAGAGAAAGATCGCGACGCCGGTGCCCTTCTACGTTTTTGGTTGCACCGCGCAATTGGAATCACAGTGTAGAGGGTGCAGTACTTGGATGAGCCCTTATTTCGGATCGGCGGCAATTATGTCACCGCCAAGGGTCTGATTGCGTTCGCTATCTTTTTCGGAGTTGGATTGTCTCTCGCCAAGATTTTTCAAAGCGAACAATTCCGGCGCTTGCTTACCCGACTCAAGCTCGGGAAAAATTTCGCCTCGATTATCCCGACGATTTTCGGTCTCGCCACCCTCATCTTTTTCACGGTCACCGCCATCAACGCTGCGGGTGTTCCGTTGGCGTGGAATCAACCGCTGCCCGGTGTTTCGCTTACTCTCGTTCAAATTTTCCTGCTCGTTGCCCTGCTCCTCGGAGTCTTCTGGATATCGGCGCGCACCAAAGCATTTCTGTTTAACCGCTTCCTGGTAAACAGCGGGCTGGATCGCTCGCTGCAATACGCCATTTCGCAAATCGTCAGCAACATCGTCCTAGTCGTTGGCGTTTTTATCGTACTGGACAATGCCGGCATTCATCTCGGGACCCTCACCGTTTTTGCCGGCGCGGTCGGCGTGGGGATTGGCTTCGGATTGCAAAACATCGCCAGCAATTTCATTAGCGGCCTGGTCATTCTGGCGGAGCGTCCGATTACGATCGGCGATCGGGTAGAGGTAGCCGGTGTCGCCGGTCAGGTGCAGCAAATTCGTGCGCGTAGCACCGTTATTCTGACCAACGACAACATCACCATGATCGTGCCGAACACGAAGTTCATTGATTCGCCGGTGACAAACTGGACTTATGGCGATCCGCGCGTCCGTTTTCGAATTCCGATTGGTGTCGCCTACGGCAGCGATCTGGAGAAAGTACGGAATGTCCTGCTGGGAGTAGCGCGAGAAAATTCGCACGTGCTGACACAGCCGGAGCCAACGGTATTTTTGGAGACCTTCGGCGAAAGCTCGATCAACCTTGAATTGGTGGTTTGGAGTAAGGAAATGAGTTATCGCCCGCGCCGCTTCCGGAGCGATTTGAATTTCGCTATGGCGCAAAAGTTGCGCGAAGCGGGCGTCCAAATTCCAAGTCCGCAGCGCGATGTGAATTTCCGCGGCGGAATCGTGCGCGTCGAAATGACGGCTCCGGAAAAAACGCCGGAGCGCGCGGTTGCGGACGGTGCGTGAGAGATGTCGACGTTTGCTTTTAAAGACGGCACCGCTGCCGTCGTCTCGCCCGACGAGCTTCAGCAATATGAAGACTGGCCCAGCGCCTTTCACGACTGCTGCAAAGACCATCGCTTCTACGGAATCATCGAGGAAACACTGGCCAATGATTTCGAATATCAATACCTGATCCTGCGCGATCTCACCGGCAAGGTACGCGGCATCCAGCCTTTCTTTTTTGTGCAGCAAAATCTGGTAGAAGGAATTCCGGGCGGGGCACGGCGGCTGATTGATTCTATTCGTAAAAAATTTCCGCGGTTTCTCACCATGCGTGTGCTGATGGTCGGCTGCGCCGCCGGTGAAGGTCATCTCGGCGCGCTCGCCCCAGCCGATTCAATCTGGATTGCCGAAGCGCTGCATGAGTGTCTGCCTCAAATCGCGCGCGCCGCCAAAGCATCACTGATCGTTTTGAAGGATTTTTCCTCGAAGTACCGCGACACTCTCGCCGGGTTTTCCCACAACGGTTTCACCCGCGTTCCGAGCATGCCGATGACGCGGCTAGCGCTCAACTTTCGTAATTTTGACGATTACCTTGCGCATTTGAGCTATGGCACGCGCAAGAGTTTGCGGCGGAAATTTCGCAAAACCGAGCGCGCAGCCAAAATCGAGCTCGAAATCCTTAGCGACATTACCCCGCATCTTGACGAGGTCTATCCCCTTTACCTGGCGGTGCATGAGCGTTCGCCAATGAAATTCGAAAAGCTGACCAAGGAATATCTTTCCAAGCTGGGCCAGCTCATGCCGGAACGCGTCCGCTTTTTCATCTGGCGACTCGATCATCGCATCATCGCCTTCAGCATTTGCATGGTGCACGATGGCACGATCTACGACGAATATCTCGGCCTGGACTATTCGGTCGCGCTCGATCTCCACCTTTATTTTTACACGCTGCGCGACATTCTGCGCTGGGCCATCGAGAACCGTTTGACCTTTTACTGTAGTAGCCCACTCAATTACGACCCGAAGCTACATCTCGGTTGCGATCTCGCGCCGCTCGATCTTTACGTGAAGCATACCCAGCCGTTATTGAATCCAATTTTTCGACGAGTGGTCAGATTGCTCGAGCCAACGCGACACGATCCGGTACTGCCGAAATTCTCCAACGCGGCCGAGCTTTACGAATGATTCTGCAGGTTGCGTGCGCGCCTGCAAAAGAGCGCGTCGCGGAAATACAGCTTTCGGGTGGTCGCGCCCTTGTCTTTGAGCATGCTCGCGATGTCCCAATGGAACTTTGGACACGCGGTTTTTCGGACACACCAAAAGATTTTCACTATTACGAGTTGATCGAACAGACGATGGGCTCGGCCTTCGAATATCGTTACCTCGCGGTCTTCGATCGAACCAATCGACCAGTCGCCTTGCAACCGCTTGTCCTTACAACCCAGGACCTGGCCGTCTGCGCAAGCCAAGCCCTCGTGCGATTCGTCGCCAAATTGCGTACGCTCTGGCCGCATTTTTGCCAATGCCGCATGGCCCTCGCCGGCTGTCTCGTGGGTGAAGGGGAAACAGGGGCGATTGAGTCTGTCGAAGTGGCAATTCCGCTGGTCGCCGAGGCGCTGGAAAAATATGCCCGGGGTCAGGGCATCTCCTTAGTGGCGTTCAAGGATTTTCCGACAAAAATGCGCCGCGCCTTTTCCTCTCTAAGCCGCTCTGGTTACGCTCGTGGCGCCGGTTTTCCGCCGCTAACTCTCGAGCTCAATTTCGCGTCGTTCGATGAATACATGGCAATGCAATTGAGCCGGGCGACCCGCAAAAATTTACGCCGAAAATTCCGCGTGGCTGATGATGCCTCGCCTCCACTTGCGCTCGAGGTCTGGACCGATGCGGAGCAGATCATTGATGAAATTTATCCGCTTTATCTCGCTGTCGCTCAGACCAGCGCGATCCGGTTCGAGGTTTTCACTCGCGAATATTTTCTCGAAGCGGGGCGAGGCGCGCCGGGAAAATTCCGCTATTTCATTTGGCGACAAGGTTGCCGTGCAGTCGCGTTTAGCTTTTGCGCGATCTGGAATGGAACACTCTACGATAACGATATTGGTCTGGATTATGCGGTCGCGTACGAGCTGAATCTTTATTACGTCACGTTTCGCGATCTACTGAATTGGGCTCTAAGCAACGGGCTGCGGCGCTATGCCAGCGCCCCATTCAATTACGATCCGAAGTTGCGTCTGCGCCTCCAACTGCAACCGGTCGATGTTTACGTGAAACATACTTCGCCCTGGCTCAATCCATTGATCAAGGTATTGGCCCTGCTTTTTGAACCGGCGCGCACCGATCCGGTGTTGCGACACCAGCTCCATCTTCTCCGATGATTCAAAAAGCGAAGGAACTTTTGCTCAACCCATGGTTCCAGCTCGTCCTGAGCGTCCTCTTTGTCACAACCTCGGAAGTGTTTCTTAAACGCGGGGCCGTGGAAGCACCGCGCTTGCCGGAAGAAGTGAACTGGACCGGCGTTTCCGGTCTGGCCTCGCCCGATGTCTGGTACGGAATCCTTTTCGTCATCGCCAGTTTCATCAGCTGGCTTTATGTCCTGCGCTTCATTCCACTCACGATTGCTTTTCCACTCTCAAATTTTGTTCACGTGCTGGTGCCGTTGGCCTCTTGGTTTTTTCTCAACGAACATATTTCGGTCCAGCGCTGGTGCGGAATCGCGCTCGTCCTGCTCGGCGTTCTCATCGTGGCCAAGCCAGTCGCACGAATGGAGGAAAAATTGTGACGCCATTTTCTGCGCTTCTCATTTTCGTCGCACTGATTCTTTTTGTCCTTGCCCAACTCTTTTTAAAACACGCGATGGAAGACGACCTTCGCAGCGCGCGGTTCAAAAAAAATTTCGCTGTCGGTCTCTCGACCATGACTGTTTCATTTTTTATTACCCTGGGACTGCTCCAGCATTTTGAGCTCAGTTACCTCTATCCCTTTCAGGGATTGAGTGTCGTCATCATCAGCCTTTTGGCCGCGGCGATTTTGCGGGAAAAATTAACGCCGCGTCTTTTCTTCGGCGCGGCGTTGATTAGCGCTGGCGTCGTTCTCGTCTCATTGAGTTAAGGCGGGCCAGAGCGCCTCGAAAGCCCGGCGATTGATCGCGCGAATTGTATCGGGCGAAGGAAAATTAAATCTTGGATGATCGACTTCCGAAGCAAATCGCTGTTTCCGCCGCGCATAGGACGGCACGGAGTAAGCGCCGCACAAGTCTCCGGCCACAACCCGTGCATGCTGGCGTAAGATCGCCAATCCCCAGCGAACATCCTCGAAATCAAACCTTCCATTTTCCCAGTTAGTCCACGCCAAATCCGACGCTAAACAATCCAGATCGATGGTCACGTAAATATTTGAGCCGGTTAGGCTGCCGGCGAACTTTTCAAATTGTTCCCGCCAGTTTTCGCGTAAGATCGCTCCGCGCCGTTTCCGCGCACGCGGCGACCGATCATCCGCCCATGGATGGACCACAAGCGTGCCAGCGCGTTCCGCTTTGCGATTTCCGAAAAGTTGATGCGGCCACCAACACTCGAAATTCCCGCAACCCCAAATCGCGACCTGCCGGACATGCGGCAACTCCAACGCGCGATTGATCCAGCCGCCGCAACACCAGCGCGGAGGACGGACATCCCAATCGGGATGATTATCGAACGAAACGAGCGTCACCGGTTCGCGCATCGATCGAAGCCACAATCCGGTCAAATGATGGAAGTCGCCCGAGCCGTAGAGGATAAATTTCGCGAGTGCCGGTTCGATCTCGCGATAAAATTGCTCGACCGCCCTCGGCGAAGTAGAAAAACGGAGACGTGGTCCCCATTTCGTCGCATCAACGGTGGGCAAACCGTGCGGGATCTCGTGCCAGGCGGCATCGAGATTAAGGTGAACGGCCAAATTGGCCGGGCTGTTCACGGCTTCGGCCGGGATTGGAAACGCGATTCGCTCGCGCGCGCGATGCGCAAATTTTCTGCTGCCTCAGCGAGGTCCGGCTTGAGTTCGAGCGCCTGATCGAACTGCACGATCGCCTGCGAAGTCTGACCTTGCCGCAGAAAGGTTAGTCCAAGCCCATTGACGGCGTCAGCGTGACCTGGTGCTTGCTTGATCACGGTCTCAAATTCGGAACGTGCCGCATCCAAATCACCGCGGGCAAGGAGAGCTCTGGCAAGGGCGAAGCGCGCTTCGATAAAAGTGGGCTGGTTCTCCACCGCCTTGCGCAAATCCGAGATTGCATCGTCTAATTTTCCCTGCCCCAGCAAAGAAAAACTGCGCCGGTAAAGTGCTCGCGGTAAATTTGGATTGATCTCGAGGGCAGCTGCAATTTGCCTGGCTGCTTCCTCCCCGCGACCCAAACGTTCCAAAGTGTAAGAGTAGTCGTAACGCAAGTCGGGGTTTTTCGGATCCAGCGGCAGCGCCGCTTCGTACTGTTCAGCGGCAGCCTCAAATTTCGATTGGTCCTGCCGCAGCAAAGCCAGGGCATAATGCGCGCTCGCATGTTTCGGATCGAACTTTAGAGTGGCATCAAATTCGCGGGCGGCGGCGTCAAGCTGGCCACTCTGGTGAAGGCTTTTGGCGTACTCGTAATGCTGGCGCGCGCCTACCGGTAAATCTTGGACTATCCAGCCGGTGCGCTGCAAAGCCGGCACCGAACTATGTACTTGCCACATCCATAGTGCCCCGAGCGGGACGACGAATGCCGCCACCCATTTCGCGCCGTGCAAGACCCAGCCGTGAAAAATTCCGTGCGGGGAAACTTCGGCCGTTCCGCCGCTCAGCCCCAGTGCTTGCCGGGTCGAACTCTCCCGCACTTTCCAGATGAAACCGTCATAATAAAAATGAAGGAGCGTGGAAGCAGAAACAACGCCGGTCAGCACGCGCTTAATCGTTTCAATTTGTAATTGGGAATTGAAATAAGCGAGCGAGCCGTAGGCAAAAATGAGGCCGAGATAGAGTCCAACAAGCGAACCACTGCGACGGAAAATGAAGCGCATGAATCCGCCGATGTTCTGATCCTTTTCGACGCGGTTGCGATTATAAATCCAGACCAAAGAAAGGTACTGCACGTCGTGAAAGACTTCGAACAACGCGATCCCGACGAGAAGGTTCGAAACGAGGTTGTTGCAGTACCACCAAAAGCTGATGCTGGTGATTAACAGCACGAGCTTGACCGGATTAGGTCGCTTCCCCTGCGTCCACATCCAGACAAAATTCGCAACGAACAAGATGGAGACGGCAAGCGTGAGCAAAACAAAGCCACGTTGCACCGCGTGCAAGATCCACGGCTGAATGAACGGTCCGCCGCTGGAATAGAACACGTCCAGTGTGGACGTCATTCGCATTGGCGACAACACGACCGCCGTCGCAAACCAGATTGCGCAAAGCCAGAAGTCGAGCCGGCGATTAATGGTCGCGAAAGAGCCTGTTTTCGCATCGTAAATGCGACAAAAACCGTAGGTCTGCATCATCCCATGCCAGACGCCCCAGAAAAAAACAACCAGGATGATTCCCTTCAGATCCCACCAGTAAAAGGCGACACAGGTCACGAGGAGAAAGAGCGGGGCAAAAATGAAGCGCCAGCGAAAGCGCTCGAATAAGGCGCGGTCGCCGTATGCTCGGATCATTCCCGGGAGGTGATGTCCCATCGCGCCGAAAGCGGCGACGAAAAGGTAAATGTCCTGTGGGCTCCAGCGCGATTGCGCGAGCGCGAACACCGGCAGAATGAGCAGCGGCGTGCCGACGTAAAGAATCAGGTCGCGCCAACTATTCAGGATCCAAAGGTTCGGCCGCGACCGCGCGGCGGGAACTGCCGGAACGGTTTGTGGCCGCGAAAAAGCGGTGACGTGTTGCATGTGGAGGAGCGCGCTAATTATTCCCTAGAAGCGGTGAAAATCAACGTTCCGCGTGCGCTCGGCCGGCTGGGAAGACGCGCAAACGTGGTTGCCGCTGCGATGAAAAGAAGAACCATGCCATCGAATAACAGCACAAAACCAGAGGAACGCGATTTTTTTTGTCGGGTGCGAGATGGCTTTCGTCACTTTGCGCACAAGTCTGCCGAGGTGCTCGGATCGGCC
>QHRJ01000260.1 GCA_003220075.1 Verrucomicrobiota bacterium | reverse complement strand
TTTCAGGACGCGTCGGTAGATCATCGGAATTTTAAATTGCGGATTGCCGATTGCCGATAGAAAGAGACGCGACTCGCCATCGCTTCTTCAATCTGAAATCGTAAATCGAAAATCTGCAATACCAATGCATCATCTTCTGCAAATCTGGTTCGATTGGGTGCTCCACGGGGGCTACCTAGGGATCATTGTGTTGATGGCGTTGGAAAGCTCGATCTTTCCGGTGCCGAGCGATATCGTGATTCCGCCGGCTGCTTTCCTGGCAGGACAAGGCAAATTAAATCTCTGGGGTGTGATCGCGGCGGGTACTTTTGGTTCATGGCTTGGAGCGTCCATCACCTACTGGGTGTCGCTTTGGCTTGGACGCATTTTGATTGTAAAATGGGGCCGCCTTTTTGCCGTCAGTGAATCTAAGCTAACGCGAGCGGAACATTGGCTGCACCGCTACGAAGCCGGCGGGATTTTTTTCGCGCGCTTGCTTCCGGTAATTCGGCATCTCATTTCCATTCCAGCCGGGATCATCCGAATGAATTTCACCACCTTTAGCCTGATGACGATCGTGGGTTCGGCCCTGTGGTGTGGGGTGCTAGCGTGGTTTGGCCAAACAGCGATCACGCCCGAGATGTTACGCGATCCCGCGGGCCTGACGATGGCGCTTAAAGCGAAGTCGCATCTAATCGGCGCGGCCGTTATCGTGCTCTGTCTCCTTTATTTTCTCGTGATGCGGCTAACGGCGCGTCGAAATGGGACACCGCCCTGAAGCGTTTCCACAAAGGGTAGGACAAGCGGGGCTTGCGATTCCGGCCCATATCCCATCGGCGGGATGCCGATGCCACATTTTTGAGATACCCGTGATATGCGTGCTCACCCAAGGGTAATCCGGCAGCCGGAGATTGCCGCGGCACCCGCCATCCAGATGTAAAAAAAGAGAACACAAGTGTCAGCTTCTCGACTAGAAGGAGAGTTGTATGGGGTTACGATTGGGCGACAACACAGCGTAAAGTATTCTCGATGAACGTTGGCACTGAGTTTGCTGTCTTTTATTGGTGTCATGAACAAGAACTCTCAGATTTTACGTCCCCGACAAAAGCTTTCCCTGGGTGATTTAATTGTCGCCGTTAGTTCCTGCGCCAAAAGCAGCCGCGAAACTGTTGCCACCGTCGCCGATTTACTCGGCAGCGGAAGAGTGCGAGTTGAAGATCATGGCCGGTTTTTGCGCGCCAAGGTCTGCTAAGTTCGGAAAAAGAAATTTTCAAACGCTCCGGTAGTTCTGCTGCCGGAGCGTTTTCTTTTTGCAATAAACGCTTTCCGGCTTTTGGCAGCGCTTTTATGTTGCCGGGGTGATTGACCGTTATTCCCGGCCGCAGATGCGCGCTATCTGGTCGGACACGCGCAAATTCCAGATCTGGCTCGAAATTGAAACCATCGCGTGCGAAGCGATGGCACGGCTGGGGTTGATTCCGAAAGAAGAGGCCGCGGTTATTCGCAAAAAAGGGAAGTTCGAGATCGATGAGATTGCCGAAATTGAAAAGCGGACGAACCACGACGTCATCGCTTTTCTCGAAAATGTGGCGTCGTATGTCGGACCGGCCGCGCGCTGGATTCATCAGGGATTAACTTCCTCCGATATTCTCGACACAACGCTGGCGGTGCAGATGACCGAATCGGCCCAAATTCTGTCCGACGACCTTGTGGCATTGCGAAAAACAATCGGCAAACGGGCACGCCGATACAAAAAAACTCCAATGATCGGGCGCAGTCACGGCATTCACGCCGAGCCGATCACCTTTGGACTAAAGCTGGCGCTGATGTTCGATGAGTTTGGCCGTGCAGAAGAGCGTCTCGGGCAAACGCGTGAGCGCATTCGCATCGGGAAACTCAGCGGCGCGGTGGGGACGCACGCGCATTTGGATCCGCGAATCGAGCGCGAGGTTTGCCAGAAACTTGGGCTGCGTCCGGCTACAATCTCGACCCAAATCGTGCAGCGCGATCGGCACGCTGAATTTTTGACGACGCTGGCATTGATCGCGTCGTCGATCGATCGCTGGGCCACCGAATTCCGCCACCTTCAGCGCACTGAAGTTTTGGAAGTGGAAGAATTTTTTGGCGAAGGCCAGAAAGGCAGCTCGGCCATGCCGCACAAACGCAATCCGATTACCGGGGAGCGGTTGAGTGGGCTGGCTCGAGTCGTGCGTGGGAACGCGGTGGCGGCGCTCGAGAATGTCGCGCTCTGGCACGAGCGCGACATCAGTCATTCGAGCGCGGAGCGGATCATTTTGCCGGATTCGTGCACGTTGCTCGATTACATGCTGGTAAAACTGCGCGAGCTGGTGGGTGGACTGCGCGTTTATCCGGAAAACATGAAACGTAATCTGGAGATGACGAAGGGGCTCTATTTCAGCCAGTCGATTTTGCTCGCGCTCACTCGTGCCGGACTTGCCCGCAAAACGGCCTACGAAGCGGTGCAACGCGCCGCGATGAAAACGTGGCGCGGCAAGAAATCGTTCGCCGAGAACGTGAATGCAGAGCCGAAAATCATGGCAAAGTTATCGGCAAAAGAGATCGACAAACTTTGTTCGCTCGAGACGCATTTCCGTCATATCGACGAGAAATTCAAGGCGCTCGGGTTGGACTGAACGCGGCGCGGATAATCCGCGAAGCTTCAAATTCCAAATATCCACGACGACATTTTGGGATTTGTTGATTGAAGATTGTTTGGCGCTTGGGTTTTGGGATTTGGGATTTGTGTCAACCGATAGGTGTAAGCGTGAGCTCGTCGATACGCCCCGACTGGTCGAGCTGCACGTTCGTTGCTTCGAAACTTGCGCCGCTCTGCGCTTGCGAGCTTTGCCAATTCAATGATACGCGCACCGCTTTGCCACGGCAACGCAGGACCAGCTGCCTGATTTCCAGGTTCGGAGCGAGCTCGACCGAAATTAGCTCGAGCGGCGCGAATAACTGCATCGTCATGCTCGACGCAGCGGCTGACATGAGTTGAAGTCGCTCGCGTTCAT
>QHRJ01000075.1 GCA_003220075.1 Verrucomicrobiota bacterium | reverse complement strand
GGTCGCGGCGAGTGGCTCTAGACGAATCTTTGTTTGCCGCGCCAAAGGCGGGGCAAGGGGCGAACGACAGCGGCCTAATCAGAGGGGTCAGAGATCAGGAATCAGACGCAGAAGCACATACAAGTCGCGATCGCGAGGCGCGTGTGCTCTAAAGCGACTGGGCGCGGTCACTTTCATTGCGCAAGATCAACTCTTCTGATCAGGGCGGGTATTTCCGAAAGGCTGCTGAGCAGGTAATCCGCTTCTTTCTTGAAATCGTGTGGATCGACGAAGCGGGTATCGGGTATCGCGGCGACGCACATCTTCGCGGCCTTGGCGGCGGCGATGCCGGAAAGCGCGTCCTCGATCACGAGGCAAGCGTCTGCGCCGATACCCAGTTTTTCCGCCGCGCGCAGGTAGATCTCGGGACTCGGTTTGCCGTGTTCGACTTCCTCGCCGGTAACAACGACCTCGAAAAAGGCGGTCAGTCCGCGCCGAGCGAGAAATGGGCGCGCGGACGCGCTTACCGAGCTTGTGGCGACCGCGAGGTGCAGGTTCATCTGCCGCAACTCTTGCAGAACCGGTTTTGCCAAAGGGAAAACATCTATCTGGTTGGCAAAGAAGTCGGCCGCAATCTCCCCGCGCCGTCGCATCAATTCCGCAACAGGCGCGGACAGGCCGAACGCCTTTTTGTAAAACTCGATGGCGAGCCGGTAACTCACTCCCAGCACGGGACCGTGGTACTCGCCGCGATAGGTGACGCCGTGTTCGGCGAGCAACTTCGCGTCAATCTCGTTCCACCACGGCTCGGAGTCGGCGAGGACGCCATCCAGATCGAAGATCACAGCGCGGAACGGTTGCGGCATGGTCGGGGACTGTAGCATGGAGCGACGACCGCGACCGCGCTCCAGTTATCAGGTATCTGTTATCTGTTTAAGCGGGCAGGAGAGCGCGACACGCTAGAGATCAGAGGTCGGAGAACAGAGGCCAGATCTCGACAAAGGCGCGTGGAGTCGTCGACTCTAAACTCATTATGTCTTGACGGTCTCGCGGCTGAGCAGCACGCTTCTGGCATAGACAACGCGCGTCGAAGCGCGCTGACTTCAATGTAGCTTGCCCTGGAAGGGTCCTCTGGTTCGAGACGAGCTGCCCTAAATTCAACCCGAAAAAAGTTCATTATGAAATTATTTGCGCCACTTCTGGTAATCACGCTTCTCGCCTTCGCGATCGCGCCCTGCGCGCATGCTCAGGAAAAATCTGCCGACTCGAGCGCAACCAAGGCCAAGCTCAAGGAGATGGAAGACGCCTGGGAAAAGGCCCTGCTAAACAAGGATCATGCCGCCGTCGGAAACATGGTAGCGGACGACTTTGCCGGATTCAATTCCAAAGGGAAACATCGGACCAAGTCCCAGCTCGTCGATGAGATTAAAAACGAGACTGACACCTTGAGCTCGGCAGCGAACGACAAGATGGATGTTCATGTTTACGCGCCGAACCTGGCTACGGTCTGCGGTACCTCGACGGAAAAGGGCAAGGATAAGGATAGTAAAGAGTTTAACCGCAGTTTCGCCTGGGTGGATACTTGGATGGAGCGCAATGGCAAATGGGAGTGCATCGCCGAAGCTGTCATGCAGTTCCCGGAAAAGAAGTAAAACGGGAGACGCGTCTCCGCGATGCGGGGCGAATTCCGCCTTGCCAGACGCATCGAGCGTCTCGGCACCGAAACGGCCTTTGAAGTGCTGGAGCGACGAGCTCTACAGCCGCCTCATTCTTGAAGGTGAGCATCGCGCCATTATTTCGTTGGACATGCAGGAGTTGGAATTAGAATGCAGCAGATGAAATGCAGACCTCCAAACGAGCATTAACCGGTCTCTGGATCATTTTGGCCCTCGCATTCTGCGTCAGCGTCGGGGTCCTGACCGGGCTTCATGGCGGCATGCACAACGAAGCCGGCGCGATATACGATTCCAGCGGTGGGAGACATGCAATCGCCGGGAGAGAAGCGATTCGCCTGTATGGTGCGTTCGTTCTCTTGGGCATCCTGGGGGTGACAGCTCTTGCCACACTTGCTCGTTCTGTGGGCGGGATCTTTCCACTGCGTCGGAAACACAATCGCTCTTCCAAGCCATCAAAGATCTGACAGCGGTCAGGAGAGGAAAAGGGGACCCTCACTTTTATAGCTCGCGGTAGGACTCGCGGGGTAGTCGTTAATAGTTAGCGGTTATCTGGCCTCATTACGGTTCGAGGGCGGCTGAATTAAAAAATTCAACATTTTCCGCGTTACCTCAGTCCGAATTCCGGACAGTACACTTCTGAAACAGGCAAAACCGAGACGCTACAATCAACACTAATGCCCATGTGAACCAACAGCCTAAAACAGAGAAAAAACCAAACACCAGAGCAAAGTCCAAATCCGCGATCTGAAACCCCAGAAGGATGCCAAAGGCGGCGATGGCCCTGGCGAGACCATCACGTTCAACTACTCAAAGCCGCACATGCAGTATTGAAAAGTCCCGGATCGGGAAAGGGAACTGGGCGCTAGAACTGCGGACTGACTCGCGCGCTGCGTAGCAAGAGAATGGTGCCGTCGCTCCGCTGCCACATCTTCTGACCGTCTACCCGACGACATCCCTGCTCGCCGTATTCTTAATTCCTTCATTCTTTTCCAGCAGCATCATCGCCAGGATCGCGATCGCGATCGGCAATATTACGTTCAACCGCAGCGTGCCGGTGAATGCCGCGGCGAACGATTCGTGAAATGCCTGACGGACTTGTTCCACCTGGCTCGCGACCAGGCCGCTGTCGATCTGCCCGATTCGTTCGGCCGCACCCGGCTGCTCCAAAACCTTTTGTTGCGCAAATGACAACGGAGTTCCGGATAATCTGAAAACGAGTTGGTGGTGAAAGAGCGTGCTGTGAAGTGCACTGGCGGCGGAGACTCCTATCGCGCCTCCGGCAAACCGAAACATGTAGATCATTCCCGTTGCCTGACCAGAGCGCTCCGCGGAAATCGCAGCCAGGCCGGCTGTGTTCAGCAGAGTAAATCCGGGGCCAACGCCGGCGGCAACCAGCAGAAATGGAAATACCATTCCAATGTATCCATACGATGCAGGCACAAAAGAAAGAATCGCCAGTCCTAACGCGAGGGAAATGCAACTCATGATCAGCAGAGTCCGCAACGGAAACCGACTCGTTAAGCGTCCAGACAAGACCCCGCTTACGGCGAGGACGAGACTGAGCGGCGCCAGAGCGATTCCCGCGGTCAATGCGTTGTAGTCGAGTCGTTCCTGCAAGTAAACCGCTGTGATGAATAGAAAAAGAAAGAATACGAACCCAAGAAGAAAGCTCGCGACGCAGGAACAAAGAAAAGCCGGTAGCCGAATCAGTTTGCTGTCGAGAATGGCGTTGTCTGTGTGGCGTTCGACGAAAATGAAGATCACCAACAAGACCAGCGAAAGAGCGATCAAGTCGAACGCCACCATTTGATCCTTGTCAGGACCCTCGGCGGCATCAAGGCCAAGAAGCAAACTCGTTAGGGCCGCCGCCAGAGTGAGTACACCGACAATGTCAATGCGATGTGAAGCGTTCTCAGCGTGCGACTCTTGAATTGACCGGACCGCAACGATCATTATCACAGCGACTAGCGGCAGGTTTATGAAAAAGACCCATCGCCAGCTGACCTCGGCCGTAAGGAAACCACCCACGAGCGGCCCCATCGATTGAGCTACGCCCGATACGCCTACTAATGTCCCGAGAGCAAGCGCGCGCTCCTCCGCTCCATAGGCGTTGGAGACAATCGCCATGCCTGCGGGGACCATCAGTGCTCCCGCAGCACCCTGTAAGACCCGCCCGATTACGAGGACCAAAAGTGTGGGCGCGATTCCACAAAGCAGTGAGGCCACCGCAAACAGGATTGCGCCTGCAAGCAGGCAACGGCGACGTCCAAAGACATCGGCGAGACGGCCTGCCGCGACAATCAGCGCAGCGAAGGCCAGCATGTAGCTGTTCAGTCCCCACTGAAGATCGGCCAAATCTGCGTGCAGATCCTTACCCAGCGTAACCAGCGCTACGTTGACCGTCGTAATATCGGCGTTCAGGATCGCGAACACCACGGCGATCACGAGCAGAGCTAAGCGCGGGTTGGTTGGGCGAGAGGATGAGGAAAGCGTCACAAGAATCGCACCATATTATCAATCCGATCCAGTTTGCCCAGCCGCACCCGCTTGTATCTCGAAGAGATGGAAGCGGAGAGACGGGAGAATGTGAATCGTGAGAGCTTAATCGTTAAATCGTGAACCGATGAATCGTTAAATCGGAAGGACGCGCTTCGGCTCGTCATAGGACCTGCGGAAGCAGGTCCCTTCGGATCGAAATTCAAAAGCGCGGGGCCGCAGACCGCCGCTTATTTAGCCAAAAAAGCGTCGCCTTTAACCGCGAAATTTCATTCACTCTTGATTAGCCGGATGAGGCTCTTATCCTCGCAATGAACCCGTCATTCCAACCTGATTCAGGGACGCTCCAAGTCGCAAAGCCCGTTCCCACGAAATCATCGGCCGTCAAGGCTGGTTGGATCTGTCTTGTCCTTGGATTTCTTACATTCTGGATTTTTGGCTTTGGATTCGTTTTCTTCATCGCGACTTTCATTCTGGCGATTGTTGCCATGTGTACCAACCGGCTGGGACAGGGCATCGCCCTCTTAGTTTCCTCGGTCGGATCTGGCCTCGTTTGCGTCATTCTTTCCCTCCTCTTTTTATCTAGTGCTTTCACAGCCGCCCTGAAGAAGGAAAGGGCAACGCGAATTGAACATCACTCGTCAGTACCAGAGCAAAAAAGAGTCGAGGAGACTACAATCCAACACCTATCGACACCGGCGAAGAGTTCCCTCATCGTTAATCTTAATACCGCGTCAGCCGAAGAGTTGGAATCGTTGCCTGGAATTGGGGGATCACGCGCCGATCGGATTATCGCGCATCGACCTTACCAGTCTGTGGATGAGCTCTCTCAAGTGAAGGGCATTACGTCGAGGGTGATCAATCAACTGCGCGCATTTGCAAAGACCGACGGAGCAACAGAGAAGGTCAAATCAAGCGAGTCGCAATGAAAGACCTGGCTGATATCGATTTGGATTGACCGCTAGGCAGCAAAAGGTAGGAATCGCGTTATGAAAACAACTCGCACAATGCTAGTGGCTGCGGCGGTATGGTTGGCGATGGTGGCGGCGGTGTTGGCTGCCAATCCTCATCTCGGCACCTGGAAGCTCAACGAAAGCAAATCGAAGCTCGCCCCAGGTGGTCCAAAGAATGCCACCGTCAGTTACACCGAAGCCAAAAACGGAATGATCAAGGTGACGGTGGAGGGCGTGGATAAGGATGGCAAATCAATCCATTGGACCTGGGACGGGAAGTTTGACGGCAAATCCTACAAGGCAAAAGGCAACAGTGAGTTCGATATGCTGGCGCTCAAACCAGTGAACGATCGCATCAACAACCTGACCGGAACCAAGGACGGCAAGGTGGTGGCGACCGGCACAATCACGGTTGCCAAGGACGGAAAATCGCGCGTGGTTACGACCACCGGCACCGATGCGAATGGGAAGAAAGTGACGGACAAGGCCTATTACGATAGGGAATAGTAAGCAGCGGTTCAAACGACCGGCGCGAGGGTGCGCCGGCTCCATCTACTCGCGGTTAGCGTAGCCCTTGGGCGTCGAGCCAGCTCATCGTCCGCGGAACTGTTTCGACAGTCTCAAGGCCCTGAGTTTTTCGAAGGGCGGCCGATCCACCTTAACGCTTATAAGTTGCTCGTTCCGTGATCGTGCTGATAGGCGCGCAACGCATAGTGCGTTCGAGATCCCATTATTCCGTCGATTGGACCACGATAGTAACCAGCACGAGCTAGTTGTCGCTGCAGACGGGCAACGCCCGATCGATTACCATTGTAGCCGTAGCCGCGGGAATAATTGCTGCGGGAGTAGCCGTTGCCGTAGTAGCCGTTGCCGTAGTAGCCAGCGCCATAGCCATAGTAACCCGACCCGTATCCGTAATAACCGGGGCCATACCCGTAACCGTAGGGATAATAGCCATAGCTGTACGGGTAATATCCATAGCCATACGGATAGCCGAGGAACGGGAAGCCGAAGCTACCTATGAAAACGAAATCATTAAAATGACCGTCATGGTGATGGTGATGCCAATTTCCGCCATTCCAATTTCCGCCGTGGAATGAGCCGGTTCCGTTGCGAACGAAACCGCCTTGAGCGGGCGCGAAATGTCCGTGGTGCGTCCCGGCCGTGGCCATCGACGTTGCCAGCATCACGACAACAAAGCAGACGAGGAATGATTTCATATTCATAAGGCTTGCAAAGGGTTCATAGAATTAACACCATAAACTGGGAAAAGTTGTAACATTTGAGGATGCGAGGTCGAGCTAATTCGTCAAAGCGGTGAAGCCGTGAGCCTTGCCGTTATTGGTTATTGGCAAGAGGGAGCAACGACGCAGGGAGCTCGCGACGGCGAGTCCGTCCGAACGACGGACACAGAGCTGGGAGGAGCGGAGGTCCGGGGGCAGACGAGGCAAAGCCTCGCAGTTATCAGTTACTGATTACCGGTTGTCTGGCAAAGCCCCGGTCACTACCCAAGAAGTAATGCCGTTCTACTTCACGGGCACAAGGTCGAATTTGCCAGATGATTCTTCATAGAACAACGCACCCGCCTTCTTGTCGCCGCCGCTCCAATGCTTTTTTCCAGCCGGAATCCGAATGAAATTCCCCGCCGTGACTCGCTTCTCGCCCGCTTCGTCCCGGTAGATGTACGCGCCCTTGATCCCAACGACCCAAATATCGTTCGTGTGCGTGTGCATCCCGTTGTCCACGCCGGGCTTGAACTTGGTAAATGACCCATACGCTCCCTTTTCCTCGTCTCCCCACACCGCTGCCTTGGATATGCCGGGCCTGACCTCTTTGAACGTCGCTTTCTCCGCAGAGGCAAAAATCACGTCGTCCTTCTTAGGCGATTCTTCCTGGCTCTGCGCTACTACAACCGATCCAACGACAGCAACTAGGGCTGTCATTCCCGACGTCACTAATACTTTTTTCATATGATCTCCTTTTAATGTTCCTAACAAGCGCGCGAAAATACGGAGTCATCGTAAGCAATAGGTAAGACAGGACAATGATTTTCTCCGCCCGATCAGCGATCAGAAGTCAGAGGTCGGATGTCAGAGGCGCTGGCAACGCGGGCTCGACTGCGGCCTGCGCTCTTTGCACCATCGCTACTGCAGCCATCAGCACGATTCCCGCAATGACCTGATGCCAATGTAAAGTAGCATGGAAGAATCCCCAGGTGATGCACACGGCGGCGAGCGTTTGCATCATTTCGAAGTAACCGGCGGTGGACGCGCGGGTCAGTCGTAATCCTTCAAAGTAAATAAGAAGTGGGATGCCGCCGGAAATCGAGGCGAGAAGAAGAAGTGCGACGATGGCTGTGGTCATGTGCGCTTGAGCGGCTGGTGGCCAAAGGGAAGCGCGGTTCAGTTTTCCGTAGATGAGAAGAATGAGCGTCATGCAGATCAGTCCGACTACGACGCGCAGACTTGCGGCAAGACGCAATGGCATTCCCTGCATCGTGCCGCGACCGGCCACGGTGGAAAGTCCCCAGAATAACGCGCACACTAGTGCGTAACCGGTTCCCAGGTTCAATCCCGCTTTCTCGAAAGATTCTCCGATGAGCGTGGGATGCTCGACTGACAGAAAGATTCCCGCCAGAATGGCGATGCTTGCGTAAAGGAAGAAGCGCGGAGTGAGGCGATCGCCAAACAGGAAGAACGCACCCAGCGTGGAGATGACCGGTTGAATGTTCAGGATCACATTTACGACGGTGGGATTCCCATACTTCAGCGCCAAAGTAAAAAAAACGGTGCCGACGGCCGAGCCTGCGAATCCGGAGAAAATGAGATAACCCCACGTGCGCGCGTTGATCCTGGCCAAATCCACGAGCTTTGAAAGCAAGAGCGGCAAGAGCATGAGCAGAATAAGGACGTGTTCCCAAAACACGATCACCTGCGCATCGAAAAGTTGGTTGAGCGGGATGCGCCACGCGCTCTCGGTCCCCCACAAGGCTGCGCCGAGCCCGACAAGCCACGGGCCGTAGTTTGTGCGGCGCGCTGGATTGTTCTCCTTCACGGGCTCGTCTTATCGCTCGCTGTTCCAGAGAGCAAGGAGATGGTGAGAAGTGACTGGCGAGAGGTGAGAGTTTGGAGAACAGAGATCAGAGTGGGCTAATGAGACAGCGCGCTGTTTACCTCCGGAATTACTTTGTCATATAGCTGAAGGATTGCTGGCTCTTGCTGGTTTACGTCAATGAGATAGAGCACCATGGCAGTGGCCATACCTTTCGGGTTGTCGCTCGATATGCCCGCCGGGGGCGATGCACGAAGCGTGAACTTGCTCGATCCGGTGAAGGCCGAAGCTAGAAAGCTGTTTTCCAAGGTCTGAATGACATTTTGCTGGGTGTAGACTTTGGAGATGTCGAAGGCCAATTCCGGTTTGAGATAGGATAAGGCTTGCGTGGCCAGGGCGAGGTCCCACGCGGTGTGCTCGAAGATAACAGGTCGCACCCCTTCGAAATGGACTTCCTTATTGAGGCGTTCCTCGCTCGGCGGCTCTTTGCTGCGGAGAAACTGCTCCAGCTCGCGCGCGAGAGTTTCGTGATAGGAGCGGTTGCGTTGCGTTGCCTGGCGGTTGGCTCCCATTTCGGCGGCGAAATTGCGCAGGGCGGACCGGGCCTGTGCCCGATGCTCGCTGTTCTCGTGCCAGTTGTTTGCCCACAAGGCGAGAAAAACGCCTACGGCAATGAGAACGACCTCGAAAAGCAAGTTGAGGAACGACCGTTGTTCGCCCCGGAAGCTCATGGGCGATAGTATCTGAGCATGGAGCCAGGAGCAAGGAACCGGGAGCGAAGCCTGCGTAGTTATTAGTTATCAGGGTGCGTTAAGTTTTACGCGTCGCCGGTTTCAGAGTTCAGGGTTCAGGAGAATCAACAGCAGTCCGTTGTCCTATTGTCCCGTAGTCAGTGGTCCGTCTTCAAAGAACGTGGGAGCGGGGAGCAGCTATTCGTTAGAGTTTTCCACGGCGTCGCGCCACGAACAAGATAATCATGAAGCACGCCATTGTTATAACAATGGCGATGATGACTACTTTCGGGCGAAAGGGGTGGGCTGGAGGAGCGCTTTCTTCAACACGCACGCTGGTGGCGACAGGCCAATGGCCCTTGATGCTGATGGGTGTGCCGAGATCGATCCAGTTGTAGAACCACTTCGCCGGATTGGCACCCGTCAGCGGCAGGCGAATGCAACCATGCGAGGAGGGACGTCGCGGGACCTTCCGGAATCCATGAATAAAGATATTCTCGTGCACCTGCACGCTCCACGGCATCGGTGCGTTATGATAGAGCCGTGAGCGATGCATTCGCGATTTGACTGGCCCAGCCTTGAATTCTCCCGACGGCGTCTTCTTTCCCTCTCGTCCTGTGCTGATACCGCTGTCAAGGACGAGTCGCGCTCCTTGATACGCGCGCAGGCGCTGGTTCGTCAGATCCACCTCGACCCGTTTACTGGCAAACGGAATCGCGATTTTTATATGATCGCTCGCGACCAGGGCCTGCATTCCGTCATCGCTCCAAGTAATCGTCGCGCCCGCACCTTGTAATTCATCGAGCGGCACCAATAAGGTCCCGTTTGTGAGCTTTCGAAGATGTGCGGCATCGAGCAAGTGGCCGTTCAGGGAGATTTGCCCGGACTCTCGATTCAATTGCATTTCCCAGCGGAGGGCTAACGCAATTTCTTCGACTGGAACGAAGAGCATGTGAGGATCCTCGGCGAAACTGATGCCATCAACCTCTTCGGACGGAACTGCCTCTAAACGCAGGGCAGAGATCGTCAACGCCAATAACAATACTGCGAATCTCGCGAGCCAATGCATCTAACGAGAACAAGATTGGTTGGACCCAGTTATTTTGCAAAAATAGTGCTGCAAAGGGCAAAGGGCAGCAATGATCAGTGAGAAGTGAGAAGTTGAAGGTTGAAGAGGTGAAGCAAAGGTGCCCCCCCGACGTGCGAGAGAGGATGCCGACGTTGACACGACCCTGGCAGGGCTCCAGTGAGGATTCGGGACTGGTTAGTGGCCGCGCTCCGGCGGAGGCGGCGTTGGATCAGGTGAAGGTGTTTCTTTCCTTTGTGCCATTTCAAAATCCTGATCGGAACACACACCGTAGTCGACTTAATTCGGCCAGAGGAGCGCAGAGCCGCCTTCGCGCAAGGCGACGGCGTGACAGGGCAAGGAGCGGGGGGCGGGGAAATGGTGAGAAGTGATTGGTGAGAGGTGATCTGTTGCCGCTAGGACGGCAAGCCGTTGCGCGCGATTAGCTCCATCTGTTCGCAAAAACAATCGAGCTCCCCAAGCGTGGTGTAGACGTTGGGCGTGATTCGAAGGCCCTGAAACTCCTCGTGAATGATGGGCGTGACGAAGATGTGATGTTTGTCGAACAGATACTTACCAACGGCCTCAGGGTTGGTTCCTTCGATTTGAACGTTCGCGATAGCACACGATTGATTGGGCTCAAACGAAGTGTTGAAGCGAATCTTGGGCACATCTTTGAGCCGGTTCATCCAGTAACGTGACAGGTAACGCAACCGCGCTTCTTTGCGTTTGCCGCCGATGCCGTTGTGAAACAGCAGCGCCTCACCAATGGCCAGCTTTATCGCCGCCGAGTGTGTGCCAA
>QHRJ01000259.1 GCA_003220075.1 Verrucomicrobiota bacterium | reverse complement strand
GTTTTCATCAATCGTTGCGCGAAGGTGGTGAAAGGCGGACGCCGTTTCAGCTTTAGCGCACTGATTGTAGCGGGCGATCACGACGGAAAAGTGGGTGTCGGTTTTGGCAAAGCTAACGAAGTGGCGGAAGCGATCCGCAAGGCTTCGGAGGCGGCGCGCAAGTCGATGGAAAAAGTTTCGCTGCATGAGAACACGATCCCCCATGAGACTATCGGTGAATTTGGTGGTGGGAGGGTGTTGTTGCGGCCGGCGTCCCCGGGAACGGGCGTGATCGCGGGCGGCGGCGTGCGCGCCGTAGTCGAGGCGGCGGGGATTCGTGATGTCCTGGCGAAATCGCTCGGCTCGAGCAATCACGCCAATGTGGTCAAAGCCACTATCGAAGCGTTGCGAAATTTGCGGCGCCGCGATGAAATTTTGAAAGTGCGCGGAATTCGCCCCCGCGCGAATGCACCGGGTGATGGAGGGCAGCCGACATGAAATCCGAGGCCAAAAAAGAAAAAGCGACTGGGTTGCGTCTGCATAATTTGCGGCCGCGGCCGGGAGCACGGCATCGCGTGAAACGCCTCGGCTGCGGCGAAAGTTCCGGGCACGGCAAAACCAGCGGCAAGGGTCACAAAGGTCAAAAGGCGCGCTCGGGCGGAAGCCTCCGGCTCGGATTCGAAGGTGGGCAGATGCCGCTGATCCGGCGATTGCCCAAGCGCGGATTTAACAACGCAGCTTTCCACAAACGCTTCGCCATCGTGAATTTGTCCGAGCTGGCCGATTTCAAAGGCGGATCGGTCGTGAACGAAAAATCATTGCGCGCGGCAAAATTGGTCCGCGGAAATTTTCATGGGATTAAGATTCTTGGCGACGGTGAACTAAAGCATGGGCTGACGATTCAGGCGGAAAAAGTGAGCGCCTCGGCCCGCGAAAAAATCGAGAAAGTCGGTGGGACGATCGCAGCACCGGAGGCGAAGATGATGAGTGGTACAACTCAAAGTGACGCGCCCAAGAAACCAGACGCGCCAAAGGCCGCCAAAAAGACAGATTCAAGAAAAGCGAGGCCGCAAAAGAAAACGGCGCGGAAGTAAGGCGACAATGCCCCGTTCGATCAATGCAGTGTTATCGCGAGCGAAAACTGATGGAGATTGTTGCGAAATCTTCTCGGTAACGCGACGGGATCCTTCGACTTCGCGCAGGATGACCGTGTTTTTGGGGAAATAGTTCTTCATCGATGATCTCGGCGTTCCTGAACACAGTAAAAATTCCGGAGCTGCGACGCCGGATTCTTTTTACCCTGGCGATCATTGTCATCGTGCGGCTGGGCGCCGCCATCACCACGCCCGGAGTGAATCAGGCGGTGTTGCAGGAGTGGTTTCGCAGTACTGCGGATAAAGCTGGCGGAGTCGCCGCCCTCTTTAATCTTTTCAGTGGAGGCGCACTGGAGAATTGCGCGATTTTTTCGCTCGGCATCATGCCCTACATCAGCGCATCGATCATGCTTCAGTTGCTCACTGCGGTAATTCCGCAACTGGGTCGATTGGCTCGGGAAGACGGCGGTCGACAGAAAATCATGCAGTACACGCGCTACGCCACCGTCGCGCTTTGTATTTTTCAGGGATATTTACTGGCCATTTCCTTCCAACATCCGGAAGCGTACCACACCGTTTTGGGTGGAATTCCGGACACGATTCGAAGATTGGGAGTACCGCTGGTGGATGATCAGGGTTGGACCTTCCGGATTGTGACGGTCATTTCGCTTACCACCGGCACACTTTTTCTAATGTGGCTGGGCGATCAAATCACCGAACGCGGGATCGGCAATGGTATTTCCTTGATAATTACGGTCGGAATCGTGGCGCGCTTGCCGGCGGCGCTGGCACAGGCGTGGAAAACATTTGTGCCAACGGGCGCGGGAACTGGTGAGAACCAGGTTAATCCAGCGATTCTCGTCTTGATGGTGGCTTTCTTGTTTCTGGTAATCGCAGCGGTCATCGCCATTACGCAAGGAGTTCGGAAAATTTCGGTGCAATATGCCAAGCGCGTGGTCGGCCGGAAAATGTACGGCGGGCAATCGACCTACATGCCGTTGAAAGTGAATTACGCGGGGGTGATGCCAATCATTTTCGCCTGGGCCTTGCTCCTGTTCCCCACCACCATCGTCGGCTTTTTGTTCAAAAACAGTCGCATGGCGAAACAGATTACCGACGCGATGGCTTCAGGCTGGCCGCATTATGTCCTGATCGCGGCGATGATTTTTTTCTTCAGCTACTTTTGGGTGGCAACACAATTTCAGCCGTCGCAGATCGCCGACGATTTGAAGAAACATGGCGGCTATATTCCGGGCGTGCGCCCGGGCAAACCGACAGCAGATTTTCTGGATTACACGATGACGCGCCTTACTTTTGCGGGCGCGGTTTTTCTGACGCTGATCGCGGTGCTGCCCAGTTTGCTAAGCCAGGGACTTCACGTTCCGCAGATTACAGC
>QHRJ01000258.1:683-3554 GCA_003220075.1 Verrucomicrobiota bacterium | reverse complement strand
TGCGGCTTTGCGCCGCGCAACGCGGCGTCGGCTGCTTTTCGGAAAGTCGCTTCGTTGGCGGGCTGATCGGTTAGTTCAGTTTCGGCCTCGGTCGACCTCCAAGGCTTCGTCCCCACTCCACCGAGAGCAATGCGAGCGCGCGTAATTGTTCCATTTGCCGCGGTGATGACGACTGCCGCGGACGCGAGCGCAAACTCGTAAGACATGCGATCACGGAGTTTCAAATAGAGTGAACGATTTCCCGGCGCGGGCGGCGGAAGTGTAACATGAGTAACTAAATCGCCCGGTTCCAACACGGTCTCGCGTTCTGGCGTGTTTCCCGGCAGCAGATGAAAATCTGAAATCGGTATACTCCGCTCGCCCTTTGGACCGCGCACATGAATGGTCGCTTCGAGTGCGGCCATCGCCACGTTCATATCGGATGGATTGGTGGCGATGCAATGTTCGCTCGTGCCGAGAATGGCCAAACTGCGGTTTACTCCAGTGATCGCCGCGCAACCCGACCCAGGCTCGCGTTTGTTGCACGGCATGTTCGTTTCTCGGAAATACATGCAGCGGGTCCGTTGCAGCAAATTACCAGCGGTGGTGGCCATGTTCCGAAGCTGGACCGTCGCGCCGCTCAAGAGTGCTTCAGAAAGAACGGGGTAGTTTTTCTTAACGAGTGGGTGGTAAGCCAGATCCGAGTTGCGCACTACCGCACCAATCGTCAGCCCACCGTCGGGAAGCGCTTCGATCTTGTCGAGCGGCAGCCGGTTAATGTCGATAACCGTTTTGGGCTGCTCCACGTTCAATTTCATCAAATCGATCAGCGTCGTGCCACCGCCAATGAAACGAATGTCCGCGCCTTGTTGCGCGGTCGTCGCTTTGGCCGCTGTGGCAATTGCCTGCGCGCTATCGTTCGCCCGCGTGAGTGCGAAAGTTTTCATCCTGCTTTCTGCGGCTTGGTGTTTTGCCGCACACTTTGAATGGCCGCGACGATGTTAGGATACGCTCCGCAACGGCAAATATTGCCGCTCACAAATTCTTTCACATCTGCGTCCTCCGGCCCGCACGGCTCTTTCAACAGCGCCACCGCCGACATGATTTGTCCTGACGTGCAATAGCCGCATTGATAAGCGTCGGTCGCAACGAACGCAGCCTGCATCGCGTGCAAATTTTCCGGCTGACCAATGCCTTCAATGGTCGTGATTTCTTCGCCCTCGTGCAAAGCGGCGAAGGAGAGACACGAAAGCTGGCGCCGGCCATTGATGTGAACGCTGCACGCGCCGCACTGGCCATGATCGCATCCCTTTTTCGATCCGGTCAGATGCAGATGTTCGCGGAGACAATCGAGAAGTGTCGTGCGCGGATCGATCCGCAAATCATATTTCTTGCCGTTAACACGAAGCGTGACTGGGATCGCATCCTTGGATTCTGCAGAAAGTCCTTGCTCTACCTTACCGGAACGCTGAGCCAACGTCGTAACAGCAGGCCCAGTTGTTGCCAACAAACTGGCCATGCCTAATCGAGAGATAAAAGTGCGGCGCGTAGATCGTCCAAACCCGGACCGCGTTTCCCCCTCAGGTTTTTCGGGGATCTTGTCTTGATTAGGCATGTCACAAGCAAGTTACTGGTCTCAAATTCTGAAACGCAATTACTCAAAAGAGGGAATTGTTTCTACCTCGTACGGGGGAGACTCATCCTATTGAAGGGTAGAAGCGTGCCGACTTATCGGAACAGGATCTTCGCCATCATGCCCTTATCTTCGTGGCTTAGCAGATGACAGTGGAAGAGCGACATGCCGCGAATGATAGGATCAGTAAAATCCATAACCAGATCCACAGAGCTGCCGTAGGAGACGTTCACGGTATCGACCCATACTGGATCTTTCATCGGCTTTTCGCCGACGGCATATACCAGAAAGTGGACTTGATGGATGTGAAACGGATGCACTTCTCTGGTTGGGTTCATGACGCGCCAGTGTTGTAGCGAACCAATATCCACTGTCAGCATTGGACCGGCATTCATTTCGAATTTCTGGCCATTTATATAGAAGCCCTGTTTGTCTTCAGTGAACGTGACAACGAATTGCGGTTCACTCGCTTCGACACGTTTAAGAACTGTCGGTGGAAAGGTTGCGTAAACCGGCGCTACGCCGTCCCCACGCCGGACTTGAAGACTTGATGGTTGCGCCGAGATGATATCGGCCAGGACCATGGCCGGATTGGAATCCCCGGCCGGACCGGTATCGAAGCAACGTGAGCGCAGCGCAGCATGCGAATCCGCTGGCGGTCCGGTGACAATTGCTTCCACTCTTCCGGCCGGTGGAACCAAAACGTGGCTCATTGATCGCCTGCGGATAGCAGGGTCGTGGTAGGTCAAGGGCATGCCATCGAGAGCCACTACGTCGAATGACTCTGAGTCCAGTTCCAAATCGGCATAACGATCTGGACTTGTGTTCACGATCCGCCAAAACTGCCGCTCTCCGGGCGAGATGTCGATTTGGGGGCGGAGATTTCCGTTGACGGTGAAGGCTCGTTCCGGGGACTCGGGCGCGGTCCCACATTGCGTGGTTTGCATCGCGACCGACTCCATCACGCGTTTTCGTTCGGTGGCATCAGTGGGTAGAACAAGATCACGGAGCACCAAAATCCGCTCGCGCATGTGCCGCACTTCGGGCACGTAACGGTCAATGCCCTCAACGACGATAGCTCCTGACATTCCATCAAGATCCTGAACGTAGCTCTCGCCGTGTGGGTGTGTGTGGTACCAATATAGTCCCGGAGGTTGCTGCGGTGGCACTTGCACGGAGTAATGCAATGTTTCCCCGGGCGACGCTACCATATCCAGGGAATCGTCCTGCGGTGCTTTTGGCGAGACATGCAGCCCGTG
>QHRJ01000258.1:0-628 GCA_003220075.1 Verrucomicrobiota bacterium | reverse complement strand
GCGAAATTCGGATTTGCCGGTGACTGGATCCGTTGCTGCCTCCAGCGTAACCGGCGTGCTTGCCTGCGGCAATTCAGGAAGTATTCGGTCCTGCCCACTGGCCTGGGCGACAAGCAACCAGATGCTTGCTATCCAGCCAGAGGTGCCAAGCGCGAGTTTTTGAAACATTTGCACAAGACTTTTTCTATTGGTTGTGTTCCGTTAACGTTGATAGTCTGATTTCATGGTTAGCTTTGTTCTCCGAAAAATTACCGGAGGTGAGTGCTACCGCTACGATGCAAGCGTGGGGTTTTGTTATGCCACCACAGAGGGGATTCGCGCTACCCCTTTCGAGGTGCTTTGACGTTTCTGCGTCGAATTAACGAAGGCGATCTGCTTAAAGCTGAATCAGGCCGCGCCGAGTGGCGTTCGCCACCGCTTCGGTCCGGCTGATTACATTCATCTTGGCGAAAATGGCTTTCACATGCGACTTCACGGTGCCTTCACTGATAAAGAGCGCTGAGCCGATCTCTTTGTTGCTTTTGCCTTGAGCCATCAGTTTGAGGACATCGATCTCGCGTTCGCTCAACGTTTCGCCGCTGACGCGTTGCGCGAGTTTGGCAGCTAGGTGCACCGGCACGCAGGTTTC
>QHRJ01000169.1 GCA_003220075.1 Verrucomicrobiota bacterium | reverse complement strand
CGATGGCGTCGTCCTGCTCGAAGACGTGGCGCAAGTCGAGCATTCGTCCGAGCCGCAATGGATCCGCGTTACAGCTGACGGTCATGACGCCGTCCTGTTCCAGGTTTATCAACAACCCACCGGAAACACCGTCGAAATCGCCAGCGGCATCAAAGCCAAGTTACGCGAGATGAAGAAACAGATTCCGGACGGGGTAAAGATCGCAGACTGGTACGACCAGAGCGACCTCATTACCGCCTCGGAACACAGCACACGCGACGCCGTTCTCATCGGTATCGTGCTAGCCGCCATCGTTCTCCTCGCTTTTTTGGGCGACTGGAAAGTGACATTGATCGCGACGCTTACGGTGCCGGCCGTCCTCGCCGCCACGATTCTGTTGCTCTACGTCCTGAAAATGAGTTTCAACATCATGACGCTTGGCGGCATGGCCGCGGCAGTGGGGCTCATCATCGACGACGCCATTGTTATGGTCGAACACATTGTGCGACGTGCGCGCTCGCGCGATTCGGCGGAAGGCGATGCGCGTTCGCGCGTCCTGCTGGCCGCCAGCGAGTTTACCAACCCGCTGGCCGGTTCCTCCGCGGCGACCATCATCATCTTCACTCCACTCGCATTTCTTAGCGGCGTCACCGGCGCGTTTTTTAAAGCGCTATCATTGACAATGGCGGCGAGCCTGATCATCTCATTTTTTGTGGCCTGGCTGGCCGTGCCGATTCTCTGCGCGAGCCTGCTGCGAACGGACAGTAAGATCGACCGGCCGAGTTCGTTCACGCAGCGCGTCCACGAGGCCTATCGCGAAAACATGCAACGGTTACTACGCCGTCCCCGCTTCGTCTTCCTATTCCTCATCCCACTTCTCTTGCTTGGCTTTCTCGCCTTCAAAAACGTTCCTTCCGGATTTATGCCGGTGATGGACGAAGGCGGCTTCATTCTCGATTACATTTCGCGGCCCGGAACGTCGCTCGCCGAAACCGATCGTCTCCTGCGTCAGGTCGAATCGATTTTGCAGGAGACACCCGAAGTGCAGACCTATTCGCGCCGCACCGGGCTTCAACTCGGCGGCGGCATAACCGAGGCAAACACCGGCGATTTTTTCGTTCGGCTAAAACCGTTTCCGCGTCACGGCATTGAGGAAGTGATGGACGGCGTCCGCGAAGAAATCGAGCAGCACGTGCCCGGTCTGCAAATTGAGCTGCTGCAACTAATGGAGGATTTGATCGGCGACCTGACGAGCGTGCCGCAACCGATCGAGATCAAACTTTATTCCGACGACGAAGCTACGTTGCACGCGCTTGCGCCAAAAGTAGCCGACACAATCTCGAAGGTAAAAGGCATCGTCGAAGTGAAAACGGGAATCATCCCGGCCGGCGACGCGCTCAACATTCAAGTCGATCGCGTCAAAGTCGCGCTCGAAGGCATGGATCCCGACGCCGTGACCAAAGCCCTCGACGATTTTCTCACCGGCAACGTCACCACGAAAATTCAACAGGGCCCGAAACTCATCGGTGTGCGCGTCTGGATTCCGCGCAACGCGCGCGAAACCATGCGCAACATCGACAATCTTCTTCTCCGCGCGCCCGACGGCCATCTTTTTCCCCTCAAGCGCGTCGCCACCCTGACCCCGCTCAGCGGCCAACCCGAAATCATGCGCGACGATCTCAAACGCATGGTTGCGGTAACCGCGCGCATCAGCGGCCGCGATCTTGGATCGACCGTGCGCGATGTGAAAAGAGCGCTCCTGCGTAGCAGTGTGATTCCGAACAACGTCCTCTACCGATTCGGAGGTCTCTACGAACAACAGCAGATCGCCTTTCGCGGTCTTACCTTAATTTTGTTTGCCGCGATCGTGCTCGTCTTTCTGCTCCTGCTTTTTCTCTACGAAAGTTTTCGCGTTGCCGGCGCCATGTTGCTCATCCCAATATTCGCCGTAGCCGGGGTTTATCTCGGACTTTGGCTCACCCGCACGGAATTCAACATCACCTCGCGCATGGGCATGACCATGGTCGTCGGCATCGTTACTGAAATCGCTATTTTTTATTACTCCGAATTTCGCGACCTGCCCCCGAGCGACGACCGTTTCATTCTCGCCGGAATCAATCGCATGCGCGCAATTTTCATGACCGCGTTCGCTGCCATCCTGGCTTTATTGCCGCTTGCGCTCGGAATCGGTCAAGGTTCTGCCATGCAACAACCGCTGGCCATCGCGATCATCGCTGGGCTGGTCTTCTCGCTTCCGCTGGTGCTGATCGCGCTGCCTGCGCTGCTCGTCTTATTCAAGATCGACATCGCAACTGGCGCTGCGCAGCGCGAATAAGACTATCGCGTCGTCGCATCCGCCGGGCCGTAAACGAGCAGCTTCAACGTGTTCGGCACAATAGTTGGTCGCGATGGCGATGCGCCGGGAGATCGAGTCGGTGGCGGCTGAAATTTCGCTGATGGCAAATAGATGCGATGCGTTTGTGGATCGAGCGCCATCGTTCGCGCGCCGCGCTCCGTCGTGAGTGTCTGCACCGCCATCAGCTTCTCCGGCGTTTCTTCTTTCGCGATCGTTGTCGTTCCGTCGCCACACGAGGCGAAGGCAAGCTGTGTTGAATCATCGAACGCGCAAGCATCAACGCCCGCGCCGATCGGCACGGTCGCAACAACTTTGCCAGTTTCGGTGTCCAGCATCGCCATCAGTTTATTGCTACAGCCCACAAACAATCGATGATGCTCCCTGTCGAACGCCATACCAGTCGGCTCGGTCCCCGGCGCGAGCGGCCAGCGCCCAACGACTTGATGTTTTGTCGTGTCGATAACCGCCACTTCACTTTTGTCTTCGATGTTGCAGTAAACGCGCCCAGCCGCACCATCGACCACCGCAAACTCCGGACTGCCACCAAGCGCGATCGTGCTGACTACGCTTGCCGTTTTTGCGTTGATCACCGTGGCCGAATTCCCACTGTGATTGAAAAAATAAACCTCGCCGTGAACCGGTTCGTAAACAAGCGCGTCGGGATTCGTGCCTGTCTCTACTTTTGAAATCGTGCGCAGCGTCTTTAGATCGACAATGCTCGCTTTCGATTCTTTTCCATTCGATGTGAAGCCGCGCTGAAGTTCCGGCGCGACAATGAATCCGTGAATGCCAGGAGTATCGCCGATCTCGCCGATTACCGCGTTCCTGGTAAGATCGACAACGACCACTTTCGTCGCGTGCGAGAGATAGAGGCGGCGCGCCGCCGCATCGACCGTCACATAATCCCAACCGCCTTCGCCCCCGATTGGGATCTCGTTCAGAAATTTGTAAACATCGTCAGCGATCGCGGTCGCGCCCAAGCAGGCAACCCCGCAGCCGATCGCGAGCATAGTTTTGAATAGCATCCTGAAGTGATAAGCGAATTTGTGCGAATTGCCTATCCGTCATCGCAAAGAATCCGTTACTTCACATTTACGATCTTTACGATACTGCCCTTTGCCTGCGAGTCCTTTGGATCCTTCACTACCGTCACGTACAATTCCTTCTCGCCTTCTCCGAATGCGACGTTTGTTGTGCCATCACCCGCGGCGATCTCAAATACGTGAAGAAGCTTGCCCTCAGGAGATATCTTCAAAATCTTACCGCCGAACCATTGGGCAACATAAATGTTACCCTTGCTATCGACCTTCATGCTATCAGGCCCAAGCCACCAGGATTCGACCTTATTTTTTGTGAGAAGGTTGAGCAGAGCAAAATTCGTTCTGTTGCTCAATGAGCCGTCGGCATTGATCTTGAATTTCAATATGCAGTTTCCGACGGTTTCGCTGACGTAGAGGGTCTTTTGATCTGGCGAGACGCCGATTCCGTTGGCGTAATTGAGATCGGTCGCTACCTCGACCCATTTCTCGCTGCCAGGCGCAAGATAGAGAATTTTCCCCACCACGGAGGTTGGCAGGTCCGCGTACGGGCCAAAGATTGTGGCATAAGCGCCGCCGTTGGCGGTCGCCACAATATCATTTATGCCGACCTCGAATGGCTTGCCGTTTTTGTCGGCATCCCAACGGCGCAGTTGCTTGCCAGTCATGTCGAGTTCAAGAATGGCGCCATGCTCTTCTGTGCAGGCGAGCAAAAATGTCTTTTGTTTCGTGAGCGCCAACCCGTTATGGCCGCAACCCGGAGTATGATTCAATAGGGTGGTTGTTTTGCCGTTCCATCTCGACAGCGTGTTTGAGACCCAGCCAACGTAGTAAAGGTTGCCGTCAACGTACAACGGACCCTCGGGTCCAAGGATATCGCCGACGATGACTGTTTCGGCGGCGTACGCTGAAGTAGCGACCAAGATAGCGCCAACGGCGAAGCAGATTATCTTACTTACTCTCATTTGACTCCTTTCCGGTTAGCTAAGGCATAGACGAACGAGCAGGCAATTGATTAGTAGGAACGTAATGCCCATCGACTCCGTGTTTGAGCTGACGTTCGTACTCCGCGCTGTCGAAAACGGTTTTTCGATTCGCCGCCCGCGCCCGCCGCGAATTCGCGACGCGTAATCATGGTTGTCATTCGGCGCGGAGCGCGATCATCGGATCGACCTTGGTCGCGCGATGCGCTGGGATGAGGCAGGCAATTAATGACACCGCGGTCATGACGAACGCGGTGCCGAAAAGAGTGGCGAAGTGAAGCGTGGGGACGTCGAAGAGAACGCTCTGCATCGCCCGGCCGGCCAGCCATGCCCCAATTAAACCAAGGATGGTTCCGGCGCCAAGAAGTCGCAGGCCTAACGAGAGAAATTGCGTCCCGATCTGGCGCCTTTGCGCGCCGAGCGCCATGCGAATGCCGATTTCGCGCCGGCGTTGCGCGACCGCGTAACTCAGCACGCCGTAAGTTCCAATGGCCGCCAGCAGCAAAGCGACACCGGCGAAAATTCCGGCGAGCAGCGCCGGCGAGCGACGCGCGATCAGACTGTCCGCGATGCGCGTCTCCATGGAGCGGAGGTTATCGATCGCCAGGTCAGGATTAGCCGCGCGCACCAGTTTCCGCAGCGTCTCAGCAAACGCTTCCGGGCGCTGGCTCGTGCGCGTGACGACGAAAATATTGACGCCGTAGAAGTCAATGAAGGGCAGGTAAACCGCGCCCTGCCCCTGCGGTTCCGTGAGCTGCGCTTGTTTTACCGCGCCGACGATACCCACAATGGTAAACAGTTTTGCCTCGTCCGAGTCGCTGCCTTGAAATACGCGCTGGCCAAGCGCGCCGCCTTTGGGCCAGTAGCGCCGGGCGAAATCTTCGTCCACCACGCAGACCCGCTCCGGGCGATGAGAGTCCGCCGAAGTTAAAAACCGGCCCTCGCGCAGAGGAATGCCGAGCGCGGTGAAGTAATCACCCGTGACCTGATAGAAATAATGACCGTGCAATGATTCGCCCGCCGGCGGCACATAACCCTTCGGTGTGACCGCGGTCTTCCCGCTCTCTCCACTGAGGGGCACGTTTGTGATCGCTCCGGCTGCCCCGACCCCGGGTTGCTGACCGATTGCTTCCAGCAGGCGATCGAGGATAGGGCGGGCGTCATACGTAAACGGCACCGTGAATTCCCCGGTGAGAACGTGATCAGCCCGGAAACCGGGAGAAACCGCCATCACCTTTTTCAGGCTCAAGCCGAGGAGCGCGGCGCCGGCCAGCAGAACGAAGGCCAGAGCAATTTGCGCGACGATGAATCCGTGGCGCAGCCGTTGCGCGGCGCGACCAATCGTGCCGGTGCGTGATTCCGATTGGAGCGCATGCGCCAGATGGCTGCTCAGGTTGAACCAGGCGATCGGCACCGCGATGACGATTCCGAGAACCACAGCGCCAACGAGGCCAATTGAGGCCATCCATCCATCGAACGCGATTCGCGCGCCGAGCGGCAAGCGATCCGCGCCGAGAACTTCGAGCAGCCGAATTCCCCAGGCTCCCAAGACAAGGCCGAGCAACCCGCCGACCATGGTGAGCAAGACCGTTTCCGTCATCACTTGAGTCACCACATGCCGGCGGCCCGCGCCCATCGATTGGCGAATCGCCATTTCTTTCGCGCGGCCGCTCGCGCGGATCAGAAGCAGATTCACCAGGTTGACGGCGCCGATGAGCAGGAGAAAAAACACGCCGCCCTGCATCAACCAGAGTGTCGGACGGATGGAGCGCACGTGATCTGCATGAAGTGAAAACACCGGCGAGCGGAAGCCGGCCTCGGCCATCGCCTTCGCTTCGGGATTATCTTTCTCGACGGCGGCGTTGTGCGCATCGATCTGCGATTGCGCTTCGGCGATTGTCGCGCCCGGCTTCAAGCGCGCGATCATGTGCGTGCCGCCGCCGCCCGAATGGCGTTGCTTCGGAGTGCGCTCCTCCAGTCGGGTCCTGATCGGCAGGAAAATCCGCGCTTCTGAGGAGAGGAAGCGAAAATCCGGAGGCAACACGCCGACGATCTTTCTTGGCATGGTGTTCACGCGGATATCCCGGCCGAGAACGTTGGGATCGGAATTAAGACTCTGGCGCCAGTAGGCGTCGGTCACAATGGCGACTCCGTTGTTTTCCGCGACCTCCGCTTCCGCTTCGTTGAAGCTGCGACCCATCACCGGACCGCTGCCAAGCGTGGTGAAAAATTCCGGCGAGATGCGCATGATTTCTGTCTGCTCGGCCGCACCGGTTTCGCCGACGACTTCGCTGCCGTAGCGAAAGATGGAAAGGCTCGAGAAGGCCGGGATGTTGCCGCGCCGCTCGTAGTAATTGGTTATCGATGAACCATCATTCTCAACTCCGGCTTTTGGATAGGTGTTGAAAATCGTCACCAGCCGATCGGATTGCGGAAATGGGAGCGGACGCAGCAGAACTGAATCGATCACCGCGAAGATCGCGAGGTTCGCTCCGAGACAGATCGCTACCGTGGCCAGCGCGGTTACCGTGAACACCGGAGCCTTGCGCAATTGGCGAAGAGCAAGCCAGAGATTGTTCATGAACAAACCTATACTGCGTGCAAAGCGTCGACTAGTCATCGACTCCGAGCTTGATCTGACGTTCGTACTCGGCGGCGTCGAAATTTCCTTTCGATTCTGCGAGGAGCCCGTCTTTATCGAACTGCCAAAGTTCGTAGCCGCTGATTCGAACGCGTTTTCCCGTGCCGCCCGGGCCGGTGTTGGTTCCCGTCAACGTCCAATGGAACTTCGTTCCTTCTTCGTCGTGCACGACCTTGTCCATCGTCACGACCATCTCCGGAAATGTTGTCATGAACGCTTGCGCTGCCTTGGCAATCGCCGCTCGTCCAACCTCGGGCGGTCCATCGTTAATGCTAATTGAGCCGCGCTCGGCGAAGAACGCCGCAACACTTTCAGGGTTCTGGCTACACCACGCCTTGGCGTAGCGGGTCGCGAACTCGGTCAACTTGGCGAGATCATTCGTACCTGTTTCTCCACTACAACGAGGTATTCGGCAGCCTAGGAAACGCTCGAGAATTCATGCCTGTACCTAGCCAACCCGGAAACAGCCTTCATTTTCGCGCGGTCCAAAACCAGCAACATGAAGACGTCATCGGGGACATCCCATTCGCACTTGATTCCATGACCGCTGGCGGGTTTGAATCCGAATCGGGGATAGTAATCCGCGTGGCCGACAACAATAATAAATGGGCAGCCCGCATCCTTGAGTTTCTGGTTCCCCGCTTCGATCAACTTACCCCCGATCCCTTGGCGTTGGCATTCCGGAAGTACTGCCATCGGGCCCAATGCCGCAACTGTAATGTTGCGACTTATAGATAGCGGACTGTACACGATGTGACCCACCACTCGATCGTTCAGTGTCGCAACTAAGAAGAGCAAGACGGCTCCGTTGGCTCGCAATGCGTCAACGATGTTGCCTTCTTGGTCTTGCCCGAAGGCGCGTCTGTTCAGGTCACGAACAGCCGCGACATCATCAGGACGCTCTTCTCTAATTTCGATCGGCACGTGAACTTCTAAGCAGCCTAAACCATAAACTGGGACGCGAGCGTGTGACCAACTTAGCAGGATCATTCATCGGCGTGTCTGCGGCGCGACGATCTCACTTAGATTGTAGATTGAGTAAGCCTTGGGCTCATCGCCTCTGGCGATAATTGCATCAACGACGCGGCGGAATTCTTCGGTGTGCCAATGTCTCCGTGTCTCCCACCATTGTTGTACGCCGGGATAGGCAATCAGATCGCTCATCGACCGCTCGATCTTGCCCCACGACGAAGCCGTGAGTGTGCCCTCGCAATGGGAGAAATACATTCCTTCGAAGTGGTTTAAGAAACGGTTGAAGAACGCGCTGAACCTGAGTTTGGAGACAGGATCGAGATCGCCGAAAGATTGGACGCCGCGGAGGAAAATTGTGCTGAGATCGGCGCTATCGTGCAGAGCGCTTGACAGATCGCCCCACTGGACCGTGAGAGCATTTACCGCCGCCTGGCGACGCTCCTTGGTCTGCTCTCGAATCTGGACCGCGAGGTAAATAAGAGAAGGAATCCCGACGAACACCGCCGCCAATTGGCCGAATGCAGCGAGCATTTCCCAGTTCATCCGATTAACGATTCAGCGAGTGAGTGATTTAGCGATTTGTAGCGGCGACCGTGTCGGCCGCAAAATTATAGAAGGCGGCTCACAATGCCAGTCCGGTTCGCCGGTCGGACGGACTCGTCTCGTGGCGAGCTCCGACTCGCGAGTAAGCAGGAACAAAAGGTCGCGTGGCGCGATAGTGCGCTCAAGAGCATTCGTTAAATCGTTGACTCGTTAAAGCGTTAAATCGCTCAAGGCGCGAAACGCTCAGCCTTTTCAGTTATCGCTGTCGCCAGTAGTCAGTAGTCCGCTGTCCGTGGTCGGTAAGTCGGTGATCTCTGACCTCTGACCTCTGACATGGAGCTAGGTCTTCGGGCTGTACTTGTCGATCAAAGCCTGGAAGCGCGGGTCTTGGCGCAACGGGTCCCACGCCGGATCGAGCTTGAGCATTGGAACGGTGATGTTGCTTGGGACCTCGAACAAATGATCGACCAGGCGAAATGCCTCGTCGAATTCGCCGGTCCAGGCATAAATCTGGGCGAGGTTAGCGGTTGCCTGCGGCCCATCCAGGGCGTCCTGGGACTCAGGTAATAACTCAACAGCGCGCTTGCCCTCGGCAATGGCTTCTTGCTTTTGACCGAGCGCCGCCAGGATGAGGCCATGCTGGGCGTGTCGGGCAGAGTCTTCGGGAGCTTCTCGGAGCAATTTTTCCGAGATCAGACGCGCATGCTCCAACTCCGGCTGCGCTTTGGTCTTATCGCCTTGGAGCAGGTGAATCAGGCCTTGCAGGAGAGCTTTCGGGGCCGGGGCTGTGGTAGTAGTAAACATCGTTTCACCGCGAAATCGTTCCACAACTTGAAGAGCCTCTGGAAGCTTCCGCTCCAGCGTTAGGATCCAGGCCCGCGACCAGGTAATCAGCCCGTCCGGATCGGTCTCAGGCGGGGTTGAAGAAAATACTTTTTCGGCCGCGCCAAGATCGCCCTTCCATAGGACCGCCATGAATCCTTTCAATGCACGGAGCTGAAACGCTTGCGGCGACGCCGCGATGGAGCGATCCAGAAGCTTGTCGGCGGTTTCGAAATTGCGCTGGGCGACGTAACTAAAACAAAGATTAACCAGGACGTTTATGTTTTTCGGATCGAGTGTGGCGGCTTTTTCCAAGTTCGCAGTTGATTCCGGCCATTTGCCCTGGCGCCGTTGAATGGATCCGATCGCCAGATACGCTTGGGACTCGTTTGGCAGTCCGTTTCGGGCAATTTCAAATTCGCTCAGGGCTCGCTCGTAATCGCGGTCGCCATAATAGTAGGAGAAACCGAGAGCGAGGTGGCCTTCGGGAAGGTCCGGTTGCAATCGCACAGCCTCCTCAGCGTTGAGACGGGCTTTCTCCCGCCGGCTCGGTACTGGATCAAAACTATGATACACCCAGCTCTCCACCATCGAGAGACCGGCAAAAGCCGTGGCGAAGTTTGGATCGAGCTTGATGGCTTGCTCAAAGAGCGGCTCAGCCTTCAAAGATGTGTCGTGAAACATCTCCGCTCGATTGGCGTAATCGTGCGCCTGAACGAAGAGGAGATAGGCGTCCGGATTTTGGGTTGGCCGCCGATCGAGACGCGCTTTTTCATTTGGCGAAAGTTTCGCCTGGAGAGCGGAAGCAATTTTTTGCGCGAGATCGGTTTGAATGGCAAAGACGTCGGTCAAATCACGATCGTAATCCTCCGCCCAAACGTGCTCGTCGTTGTTGGCATCGATCAGCTGCACATTCACGCGCACGCGGTTGCCGACTCGGCGAACGCTGCCTTCCAACAGAGTAGCCACGCCGAGCGCCTTGCCA
>QHRJ01000168.1 GCA_003220075.1 Verrucomicrobiota bacterium | reverse complement strand
ACTAATGAGATTGCGCCCTGAGTCTGCTCGATCGCAGTTTCGGTATAAATTTTGGGTGAGTGTTTTAAGTTCGCCTTGGCTTGGGCGATGACCGCCGGAATTCCTTCCAGGCGTTTGCGCAGATTCGGAATGCGCTGTTCCGCCGGCGCGAAATCGCGTGCCACCAGCAAATAAATGCTATTGGCAAGACTTTGATTGTAAACCAGCGGGTTCCATTCCCATTCCTTTAGTTCTTCGATGCCGAAAATTTCGTTGTCGACGCTGTCCCTCAGCAGGCGAATATCGACCCTGTTTGCGCCGGTCAGCAGTGAAAGCTCATTGAATGCTTCAAGCTGTTGTCGCGTCTGCTTGGCGCGTGCCAGTTCCTGGGCGCGCGTTTCTGCCGAGTAATCAGTGAGCTGGTCATCAAAACGATGGTCGCCCAATTCGGTGGCGTATTCGGGATTAGCAGTTAAGAAACCCTCGATGTAGTCGTGCTCGATTTGCTGGAATTGTTCATCCTGTGGAGTAGCGCGAAGATTCGCGAGCGGCATAGCTAACGATAACAATGCAACCAGGGTTTTAGTTTTATTCATAATCAGTTTTTGGCGTGCGCCCCTAGAATTTTGGGGAAGCGCACGCACTCCCCAAAAGGCTGCAGCCATTAGGTAGGCAAGCCGCCGGCCAGCAGTGGCTGAGTTTCACTCGCATCCAAAGTCGGCTCCTGCTACGCCTCCGGTTGGACCACAAATCCAACTGCGAGTTCAGCCGCGGGAGGAGCATGCGCTTGATCCTGCAAGTAGGTGCGTCCTTTGTAAAACGGAGTGACGATGGCAAACAGCACTGCGGTACCCAGCATTACCCAAACGAAAAACATGAAGTAGCTGGTTCCTTGCAACTTCACTGTGCCGTCAGGATTTTGGATGAAGAAATTGACCGCAGCGGTGAACTGGTTGCCGAGCGAGACCGCGAACAAATACGTGCACATGACGAGCGATTTGAGTTTGACCGGCCCCTGGGTGTAGGAGAACTCGAGGTGCGTCGGCGAAACCAGCGTTTCCCCCGCGGTCAAAATCACGAACGCCCAGACCTGCCAAATTATGCCCGGTCGCGCGCCGGCGTCTATGCGCGTTTGAATCATGGCCACGAGAAAAAATGATGCTGCCGTGACAAATAATCCGGCACCGATCTTCCGCAGCGGCGTCAAACGAACGACCTTCTCGAGCGCAGGATAAAGCCAGTAAGAGAAGAGCGGCAGCATGATCAGAATGAAAATCGGATTGACCGTCTGAATTTGGGACGACAGCCACTCAATACCGAACAGATGTCGATCCATCGACTCCGCCTGAACGATCCAGGAAGAAAAATTTTGCTGCCACAAGGCCCAGAAGATCGCGATAAAAGGAACTGGAATTAAAATATTGAGCAGGATCTTCCCCGTCTCTTTGTTGAAGATTTCGCGGCCATATGTGCGCAGGCCGACCGGCGGGATGTGGACAAATTTTTTGCGACCAAGCCAAAAGATAAATGTGGCGATAGCCATGAACACACCCGGAAGTCCGAAGGCGATGTCCGGACTATGCAGGCGTGGACTCTCAAGAAACCCGACAAGGGATGGCGACAGTTTAGCGATGAATCCATCCGGTGCAGCTTGGTAGGGTTCGAGCAACCAAGGAATCAGGAGCGTCGACAGGGCCGAGCCGGCATTGATGGAAAAATAAAACCAGTTCAAGACGCGCGTCAGCAAATGCCTGTTCGATTCCCCGAATTGATCGCCGACGTTTGTTGAGACGCATGGTTTAATTCCGCCGGCGCCGAGCGCGATCATCAGAAGACCGACGGCGAGTAAGTAGCGCGGCTCGATCGCATGCGCGACGGGCGATCCTATCAGTGCCAGCGTGACGTGGCCGCCGCAGTAGACAATCGACAACCAGAAGACGACCCGAAACTTCCCGAAAACCGCATCGGCTAGGATCGCGCCGAAGATCGGCAGAAAATAAAGCGTCGAAACAAAGGTGTGATACCACGCTTCGGCGTTCGCCGGCTGCATGACGCTCAAGTGCCCCATCTTGTCCAAAAGATATTTGGTCATGAAGATGGTCAGGATGGAGTTCATCCCGTAATAAGAGAAACGCTCGGCGGCCTCATTACCGACGATGTAAGGAACGCCCGGCGGCATGGTGGCGATTTTCGGCGGAGAGGTCAGGTATTTGTGGTTGGCCATAATTCCTCCAGCTAGGGTCGTTTCTCAGGGAAAAATTTTACTGGTGTTGCCGTAGGGGATTCGCCCGGTGAAGGGTTTGGTTTCGAATTGTTCGCCGTTGCCATCAGTTCTCTTTGCACTTCGGGATATTCGCCGACTTGGTGTTTTTCACAGGAAATGGAGAAGAGAAGCGCGGCGCCGATAAAGAAAATGCCTGTGCGTGACGCGAGCCCCATGAGTTAAGGAGGCACACACTAACGAGTAATCCGGCTGTTGCGCAACCAAAACGTCCGTGTCCGGTGATCAGCCAGTCGCTGGGAAAAGCGGCTCGTCTCGTTCGAATGCATCAACCCGAATCTCTTTAGGGTCGAGGGCGCCGTTTAACGCGATCCCGCGACGGCAACGCCACCCTGTCGTTTTTCACTGTAGCGGCGGTCTATGACCGCCGACAATTTGTGCCAGGTCAATCAGTTCCGGCGGTCATAGACCGCCGCTACAGCGACAGCAGAAGGTCCCGCGCAATCTCTTCCCTCGCCTACGGCGGCAGAATATAGACTTCGACCAGAGCGTCACCGGTGGTGTTGTTTTTCCCGCTCACAATCGCAGTGGTGTTAGCAGCGGGACGAACAATGATGATGGCCGACTCATTGCTATTGGGCTCAAAGCGCCAAAAGGCTGGCGCACTCCACGACGCTTCGCGAATTAGAGACTGCTTCGATCTTGCGCCAGCTTTTGGGTACGGCGGTCTTCTGCCGCTTTCTGATCGGATGTGCAGTGGGGGTCGATCCTCACTATTTGCATTTTTTGATTAATCCGTACGAGCCTCGATAAAAGCTGGAATCAAGTACGAAGGAAATTGAAAGGCGCGCTGGCGGGTTTACTATCGGCACGGTGGCTCGGTCAGCAAAAAACAGCGCATGGAATGAAGTGTTCGCCATCATTCTACTTTTCGCTGGCACCCTCCTCTTCTTCGCGCTGATTTCCTATAGCCCGCGCGATCTCCCCTCGTGGGTGCCGTGGAGTTATTTGTCGCCGCCAAACCGGCCACCGCAAAATTTCATCGGGCCTTTTGGCGCCATTTTCGCGAGCGTGTTTTATCTGCTCATCGGAGCGGCATCCTATTTCCTCGCCGCGGCGCTGCTCGGCTTCGGCGCCGCCAAACTCTTTTATCCGCGTTTGCGGGTGATTGCGCGTCTGCCCTGGATTGTCCTCTTCATCGTTTCCGGCGCCTGCCTATTGCAATTGCAAACGCGCTACTTCTTTGATTGGAAAAAACTAAACATCCAGGGACCGGGCGGATCGATCGGTTATGTCTTCGGCAAGAAACTCTTGCTCACCGCCATGGGGGACGTCGGTTCAATGATTCTTCTGGCCGGCATTTATCTGAGCGCGCTCATTCTCATGACCGGCCTGCGTCCAATCCATCTCATCCGTGAAACCGTCGGTGGCATTCGTAATGGCGTCGCTGGTTTTCGCGAATGGCGTTTACGCCGGGAAATGCGTCACGCGGACATCAAGGGACAGCTGGCGATCAGCGAACGTGAGCTGGCAAAGCAACGCCGGTCGCTTGAAAAACAGCTGAAGAAAAAAGGGGCGTCTGTTCCAGAGAGAATTCTGATCTCGCCGGAAGAACTGGCCGGTCGCCCGGAGCGGAAAGTAGTCGATACCACCGCGCTGCCGAAAAAACCTTCGCTTGCAGAATTGCGCCCGGCAAAATCGAAATCATCGATTGCGGTGGCCGAAGCGCGAAGATTCGATGCCGAAAATTACGTCCTGCCGAGCATCGATTTGCTGGACGAACATGACCCCGAAGGTCGGGGCGGTGCGGACCCGGCCGAGCTCGAGCATGTACAGGAAATTTTGATCGAAACACTGGGGCAATTCGGCATTGCCGTGGCCGCGGGCGACATTACCAAAGGACCGACGATTACGCGTTACGAAGTTTATCCGGCCAAGGGCGTGCGGGTGGACAAAATTGTCTCGCTCGAACGGGACCTGGCGCGTGCGACCCGGGCGGAACGCATTAATATTCTGGCGCCGATTCCCGGGAAAGACACGGTCGGGATCGAGATCGCGAACACGCGTAAGATCAAAGTGACCCTGCGCGAATTAATGCAATCGGCCGATTGGGAAGAAGCGAAAAAGCGTTGTAAACTTCCGCTGGCGCTGGGTAAGGACGTTTACGGCAACGTCATCATTGCGGATTTGGCGCAGATGCCGCATCTGCTTATTGCAGGAACGACCGGCAGCGGCAAGAGCGTTTGCATCAATGCCCTAATCGCGAGCATTCTCTTTCGTTTCACGCCAGAAGAGCTGCGCTTCATCATGATCGATCCCAAGGTGGTGGAGATGCAGATCTACGAAAAACTGCCGCACCTCGCTTTCCCGGTGGTGACGGATCCGAAAAAGGTGTTGATCGCTTTGCGATGGTTAAGCGAGGAAATCGATCGGCGTTATAAAATTTTTGCACGCGTCGGCGTGCGAAACATTACCAGTTTCAACGCCCGGCCACCGAAGAAGACACAAAAGGAATTGGATGAAATAGCTGCCGCCGTCTCTGGCGGCAGGGAAGACGATTCTGCCCAGAAAGCTTTCGGGGCAGCGACAATCCGCGTTCCGCGTGAAGACGAACTGATTATTCCCGATAAGCTGCCATACATCGTGCTCATCATCGATGAGCTGGCTGATTTAATGCAGACCGCGCCAGCCGACGTGGAAAGCAGCATCGCACGAATGGCTGCCATTGCCCGGGCCGCCGGAATTCATCTCATCCTGGCGACACAAACGCCGCGGGCCGACGTCATCACCGGCGTGATCAAGGCGAATATTCCGAGCCGCATCGCCTTCCAAGTCGCAAGCAAGATCGATAGTCGTGTCATTCTCGATGAAAATGGAGCGGACCGTTTGCTCGGTCAGGGCGACATGCTTTACCTGCCGCCGAGCACGTCACGACTCATCCGCGCCCAAGGCGTGCTGGTGACGGATGATGAGATTCGAGAGTTGGTCGATTTTGTTTCCGGGCAGGGAGGCCCGGCCTTTGACAGCACCATGCAGGAAAGATTGCAGTCGGGCGTAGGGCCGGCGGAAGACGTCTCCGAGGAAGACGAAGAACTGGTCGAGAAATGTCTCGAAATCATTCGCCAGGAAAAAAAGGCCTCTACTTCCCTGTTGCAGCGTCGGCTTCGACTTGGCTATACCAGGGCTGCGCGCATCGTTGATATTCTCGAGCAGCGCGGTATTTTAGGTCCCGGCGAAGGCGCGAAGCCGCGCGAGATTCTGGTCGATCTCGACGCCGCAGTTTAATCGGCAAGAGACAAAATGTCCATCGAAGGACTAGGCAGAAAATTTCAGGAAGCGCGCAAGGCGCGCAATCTTTCGCTGGAGGAAGCTGCCAGGCTAACGAGAATTAGACAATCGCGCCTGGCTGAGATCGAAGCGGATGACTTTTCGAACTTTCCCAGTCTGGCCTACGCCAAAGGGTTCCTGCAAATCTACGGCAAATTTCTCGAGGTCGACGTTTCGCCTTATCTCGATGCTTTTGAAACCTCCGGCCATCTTACGGTCGATGGCTATTCCTATTTGCAAGACGCGCCCGCGCCCAAGGCCCCGCGCGGACACCGGTCGCCACGCCGAACCGAAAATGCTCGGCCTTCGTTGGTCCCTTTCCTGATTGGGATTGCGATTCTGGTCGCCGGTTTCTCGTTTCTGCGCTTTATCTCGAAGCTAAATCAAATCGCGCCCCATCCGACCGAAGCAGCCGCGAGCGCTACTCCGAGCGCAACCGTGGCCACGATTGTTGCGCCGCGGGCGCTACCGGTTGAATCGCCCGCTCGCGTGGCGGCGACCGCTCCACCAGTGAAAAGCACGCCGACCATCGCGGTCCCGGCGGCAACGCCCATACCCAGCGCTATTGCGGTCGAAACGCCGCTCTTGCCGGCTCCGCGAGCAGTTGAGCCGGAAGTTCGCCGGGCGGTACCGGTGCGGCCAGATGAAGTTGCCGCGGAGCAGGCCGCAAACGAAGCGATTGATGCCGAGGGCCCGAATCGCATTGACATCAAGCCCCTAAAAAAGACTTACATGCAGGTAACGATCGACGACGATCCCACCAAGCCGGCATTTGAACGGTGGGTTTCGCCGTCCGACGGAACAGTCGAATTCCGCGGTCACCGCTTCAGCGTGCGCGTGCTCGATCGCGAAGCCGTCCAGATTCGCAAGAACGGCAAAATCGTCTCCAACGGCGACACCGATTTGCGAATAACAGCTCAGTGACACCGGCGAGCAGTGCTTCTGTAGAGGCAGCCGTGTCGGCTGCAATTCCCCGGCTCGAGCGGTCGGTACGGCCTCCACTACAGCGGCCCAAGGTCGGGATGATCAGCCTTGGCTGCGCCAAAAATCTCGTGGATGCCGAAATCATGCTCGGCAGCGTGTTGAAACGCGGCATGGAAATCACCTCCAGCGCAGACGATGCCGATGTGCTCGTAATCAATACCTGTGCCTTCATCGATTCGGCAAAGGAAGAATCGATCGACGCTATTTTAGAAGCGCATCAACAACGCGGCCTGCACAAACGCGCGAACCAAAGATTGATCGTAAGCGGTTGTATGTCGCAGAGATTTGCGCGCGAACTGCGCAAGGCCATGCCGGAGGTAGACGAGTTTATCGGGCTTGATCAGGTCAAAGATCTTGGCGCAATTGTTGAACAGATTCTAAGCAAACGCCCAACGCCCAACGCCGAACATCCAACGTCAAATGCAGATGATTCGGGATTTGGCGTTGGGCGTTCGGCATTCGGCGTCTTTTCTTCTGCTGGCGATGTCGATCTTGCGTTCAGCGATTCGCGCCCAACCTACATTCCGGATTACGACACGCCGCGTTTTCGTTTAACCCCCTCGCACTCCGTCTATTTGAAAATTGCTGAAGGCTGCAATCATCCGTGCAGTTTTTGTGTCATCCCGCAAATGCGCGGGCGTCACCGCAGCCGCACCCCAGAATCGGTCCTCACCGAAATTCGCGCGCTCGTGGCCGAAGGAGTGCGCGAAATCAATTTGATTAGCCAGGACACGACCTATTACGGGATGGATTTGTGGGCCGAAAAAGCTGGTCCGCGTCAACCGGTCGATTCGGCGCGGGGGCTGACATTGGCCTCGCTCCTGCGCGAGATCGAAAAAATCGACGGCGAATTTTGGATTCGACTGTTGTACACCCATCCGGCGCATTGGAGCGACGAACTGATCGCGACGATCGCTGGGTGCCGGCACGTCGCGCGTTACATCGACATACCGTTGCAGCATATCGATGAAACGATGCTTCGCCGGATGCGGCGCGAAACTGATCGCGCGCATATTGAAACAGTGATCGCAAAGTTGCGTTCGGGGATTCCAGGAGTCGCATTGCGTACGACATTCATCGTCGGTTTCCCTGGTGAAACGGAAACGGAATTTGAGACGTTGCTGGATTTTATTGAGCGCACCCGATTCGAGCGGCTTGGTATTTTTAAGTATTCGCGGGAGGAAGGATCCCGCGCCGCGAAAATGCCAGGACAAATATCGGCGAAGTTGAAAAACGAACGCCATCGTCGCGCCATGACTTTGCAGCAGAAAATCGCGCTTGAAATCGCGGCGGCCAAAATCGGAAGCGAACTAAAATTATTGGTCGATCAACCGCTCGTCGCCCGAACTGAAGCGGACGCACCTGACGTCGACGCGCGTGTCTTATTGTCCCAACCCGGGCCCGTCGGCGAATTCATTACACGAGAGATTCAAGGCGCCCGTGGTTACGATCTCCTGGCATAGCGTGGGTTTTTTATTGTCCGAGCGTCAATTGACGGGTGACAAACCGCTAAATTTCTGACAGACTTATTTTTCCCCTGCCAAAGTGACCATGGCTGAAGCGAACGAACCAAAAAAAGAAACTGTCCGAATTACACTTCCCCCTCGCCGTGGAGACGCCGCCGCGCCAGAGGATGACGATACCGTTCGGATCAATATTCCGTCGCGGCCGCCCACTTCAGAACCTCCGCCAGCATCGGCGCCACTCGTGCCCAAACCCGGCAACGTTCCGATTCCCAGACCGCCGGTGGCAGGCGTCCCTGCACCGGGGACGGTGCCGCCACCGCTGCCGCCGGCAGCGACAACGCCACCGCCTCCTCCGCCAGTTAGCAAAACACCTTTGCCTCGACCGACTGGAACAACAGCAGCAGCGTCAGCGCCAAGGCCGGTTCCGGGCACAACTCCTCTGACCAAGGAAACGGCACGTATTAGCGTTCTACCCGATCCGCCGAAGCCAGCGTCGGCGAGTATGTCAAAGACACAACCGCTCATTACCGCGACGGCCACACCAGTTGCGCCGCCGACCGCGCCCGTGACCATGGCCCCGGCAGCCCCACAGCCGGTCCTCAATGCCATCCCAATGCCGCTTTGCTGGGGATTGGTATTGGTCTCAGCCGCCATTTTGATCATTGAGATTTGGAATTATATTTCGTGATGGAAATTGCCATCACCCTTACCGAATCGAATTTTGATCGCGAAGTAAACAACAGCGACAAGCCCGTCCTGGTTGATTTCTGGGCGGAATGGTGCGGCCCCTGCAAGCTAATCGCGCCGCTCATCGATGAAATCGCGCGCGAAAAAGGCGACGCCGTCAAAGTGGGTAAGGTGAATATCGACGAAAATCAGAATCTCTCCTTCAAATTCAACATCCGCGCGATTCCCACCCTCCTGATCTTCAAGAACGGACAGGTGCGCGATCAGGTCACGGGCATGACGAGCAAGAAAGATTTAGTCGGCCGGATTGAAGCGCTGGCTTAAAATTTCGCACTGCGAAATTTTTCGGTGAGAAGTGATTAGTGAGCGGTTAGGCGCGTAAATCTTCACTTCTCACTAATCACTTCTCACCTCTGAGGCATACGCCCGGCGCGGCTCGAACGCGCAACCTTCAGCTCCGGAGGCTGACGCTCTATCCAGTTGAGCTACGGGCGCTGGTGGGGAGCTTGATTATAATTGGCGGGCAGCCGATCACAACCGTTCAAAGCCGGTGGCGCTCCTACTTCATGCTTATGCTCCTGCTCACACGGATTGCCGTTGCTGAGCACTATAGCAGGTCATCCCGAGCGTGAGTCGGGGGGTCCCGGCGCGAAATCTTTAAGGTAACTTGGCGGGATCCCTCGGTCCGAGCCGGACTGGCGGTGTTCGCTCGGGATGACCGAAGACTACTCCCGCACCGCAGTCGCTTCCTTGCCTTTGCGGGTGCGCAGATAGTTGAGCTTGGCTCGGCGCGCGCGGCCTTCTTTTTCCACTTCCACTTTGGCAATGCGCGGAGAATGGAGCGGAAACACGCGCTCGACTCCTTCACCATAGGAAATACGGCGGACGGTGAAGGTTTCGTTCAGACCACGACCTTTTCGACCAATGACGATGCCGGCAAAAATTTGAATGCGTTCCTTGTCGCCTTCCACCACTCGGGTATGGACGCGGACGGAGTCGCCCACTCGAAATGCCGGCAATTCCGTTTTGAACTGGTCTTTCTCGATGGCGTCAATGATGCGGTTCATGGCAGCTCCTTTTCGCGGGCGCTCAATCTCCGCAGATGCGCGCCAAACGCAAGTGCTGTCAACCCGAGCAAACCGCCGGTCCGGCTCTGACCGAGGAATCCCTCGACTGTCGCTCGGGATGACGAGGTATTGGCACAAAATAAATCTACGGGTAATCTTCGGCCGATGTACCGGCGCTGCGGTTTTCGTTACGAAAAGAAACTGCGCGCCCTCGGTCTCGTCCGTATTGCGGGAATTGACGAAGCAGGTCGCGGCGCGCTGGCCGGTCCGGTGGTGGCGGCGGCGGTGATTTTGCCAGAGAAATTCCGGCACCGCAAATTGAAGGACTCGAAACAATTGTTGCCCGAGCTGCGTCAGGAAATCTACGACGAGCTGGTGTCGCGCGAGGATATTTTTTGGAGTGTTGGCGTAGTCGACTCCATCGAGATCGACCAAATTAATATTTTGCGCGCGACGCATAAGGCGATGCGGTTCGCCCTCGACGGCCTGAACGGACCGCCGGAGCACGCCCTCATCGACGGACTGCCGGTCTCGCCATTTCCGCTTGCTCAAACCGCAATCATCGATGGCGATTGCATCAGTCTTTCCATCGCAGCGGCCAGCGTGATTGCGAAAGTGACGCGCGACCGTTTAATGCGTGAATTTTGCGCGCGATTCCCGGAGTATTGTTTCGGCCAGCACAAAGGTTACGGCACCGAACTTCACCTCATCAAACTTCATGAACACGGGCCTTGTCCGATCCAT
>QHRJ01000167.1 GCA_003220075.1 Verrucomicrobiota bacterium | reverse complement strand
CCAATTACAAACCGCGGGGCGACCAGGCGCAGGCGATCGCGAAGCTGGCGAAATCGCTCGAGGCCGGCAATCGGCATCAGACCCTGCTTGGGGTTACTGGCTCAGGGAAAACCTTCACCATCGCAAACGTGATCCGCGAGATCGACCGGCCAACGCTCGTCATCTCTCACAACAAGACGCTGGCGGCACAGCTCTACTCCGAGTTCAAACAATTTTTCCCGCGCAACGCGGTCGAGTATTTCGTCAGCTATTTCGATTACTATCAGCCGGAAGCTTACATCCCGCGCTCCGATACCTACATCGAGAAAGATTCGTCCATTAATGAAGAGATCGAACGCTTACGCTTGTCAGCTACGAGCGCCCTACTGAGCCGGCGCGATGTCATCGTTGTCGCGAGCGTTTCCTGCATCTACGGCATCACTTCGCCGGAAGATTACGAGCGGATGTTGCTCACCGTAAAACGGGGACAGCACACTTCCCGCGAAGCAGTTCTTGGGCGCTTGGTCGACATGCTTTACGAACGCAACGACATGAATTTTTCGCGCGGCCGGTTCCGCGTCCGTGGCGATGTGGTCGAGGTTTATCCAGCAACGGCTGACGAAGAAGCGGTCCGCATCGAATTTTTTGGTGACGAGATAGACGCCATCACTCGATTCGATCCGCTGACCGGGCATGCCCGCGAAGCGTTGAGTATCATCACATTTTTTCCGGCAAAACAATTCGTCACTCCAGCGGACAAGCTCAATCGCGCCCTAACGACAATTAGGGCGGAGCTGGATGATCGGATCAAAGTCCTGGAATCGCAGAACAAATTACTTGAAGCGCAGCGCTTGAAAATGCGAACAGAATATGATCTCGAGATGTTGCAGGAGATGGGCTTCTGTAGTGGGATAGAGAACTACTCCCGGCATCTCAGTGGCCGCCTGCCCGGTTCAAAGCCCTACACCATCATCGATTTCTTCCCGAAAGATTTTCTGACCGTGGTCGATGAGTCGCATGCGACCATTCCACAGATCGGCGGGATGTATGAAGGGGACAAGTCGCGCAAGACAGTCCTCGTTGAGTATGGATTTCGTCTGCCAAGCGCTCTGGATAACCGGCCATTGAATTTTCCCGAGTTCATGAAGCTGACGAACCAGCTCGTCTACGTCAGCGCCACCCCGGCTGAATTCGAAATTCAGAATAGTGTCGTTGGCAATAAAGGCTATGTGCCACACAAACGCGCGCGCATCGGTGAGGACGAGTTGGTGCCATTTGTTCTGCCTGGGGAATCTGTAGCGGCGGTTTATGACCGCCGAGCTGTAGGCCAAGCGCGTCGCTTGCCATCGAGCGGTTCGGCAGGCGGCGCGCCTGCCCTACAATTGTCCAGCACGGACGAGCCGCCCGAGCAATTCGATGCCCATACCCCTGGGAAACCGCTTGTGGTCGAACAAATCATTCGTCCAACCGGACTGCTCGACCCCAGGATCACAATTCGCGGATTAAAGAATCAAATCGACGATACGATAGACCTCTGTCGTCAACGGGTAGAGCAGCAGGAACGAGTCCTCGTTACCACCCTGACGAAGCGCACGGCCGAAGATTTGGCCGATTATCTGCGCGATGTCGGATTAAAGGTCCGCTATCTGCACAGCGACATCGACACGATCGAGCGCGTGGAGATTTTGCGCGGCCTGCGCGCCGCCGATTTCGACATTCTGGTCGGAATTAATCTATTGCGCGAAGGTCTCGATCTTCCCGAAGTCTCGTTAGTTTGCATTCTCGATGCCGACAAGGAGGGATTTTTGCGATCGCAAACCTCTCTTATTCAAACTGCGGGCCGCGCCGCGCGCCACATCAATGGCGAAGTGGTCCTTTTCGCCGACATCGTGACCGACAGCATGCAGGCATTGATTTCGATTTCGGAATATCGTCGCGCCAAACAGATGGAATACAACGAAAAGCACGGCATCACTCCGCAGACGGTCCGACGCGCGGTGCAGGAAAGTTTACATACGATCTTGCGCGGCCGCGAGATCGCCTCGTCGGTTATTAACGAAGCCGGCGGAAATTTCGATCTGACGGAGTTGCTCCGCGAGCTGGAAGACGAAATGCAGCGGGCCTCGGCCAACCTCGAGTTCGAGCGGGCAGCGCTGTTGCGCGACCAAATCATGGAAGTGAAAAGCGGCACCGGCCTAACGAAAATTGAACCCAAACGCCGGCCGGTGAAATACAATCGCAACCACGGCCGCCGCCGCTCGCGCGTGTAGCACAGATTATCCCTGCCAGTGGGCGCAATGAAGCACGTCGTTCTCAACCGCGAATTTGGAATTGTGCGGACAGTGGCGGTTTTCGGGCCAGGGCGCGGCGGGACCTCTGTAATTGCAGGCTGCCTCCGGGCCCTCGGCGTTTGCATGGGAACCGCTCCCCACCCATACAAACACGAATGGTCGCCGATTGTGCGGCCGGTAGGCGACAAAATCGATCTGGCTCAGACATATCACATCATCCAACAGATGAATGCGAGTCATCCGTGGTGGGGCTGGAAATTTCCGAGTGACGTTTTTCAACTCGACACGATCACGCCGCTGTTACGTAATCCTGGGTTTATTGTAGTGACACGCGATCTCACCGAGGTAGCGCTTTCCGCTCAGGCTCGTCAGGACATACCTTTCGAACTATCGATGCGCGATACCGCAGTAGTTTGTCGATACATCGCAGATCGCATGCAGTTTTGGCCCTGGCCCATTCTCGTTCTACCATTCGCAGAGGCTTTACGCGAACCAGGCACGCTGGTCGAAGTTTTGTGCGCGTTTCTCCAAATCGATCCGGGGGACAAGGAACGGAAACAGGCCGCCGATTTCGTCCAGCCGCTGACGCGTGGTTATCGGCCATTCGACGCCAAACCGGACCAGCTTCATGACTTTAGCCCACCGCAGGATAATCTCAGTGATTCGCAAAAACTGGCGGTGGACTTCAGCGCGCGATACTCACAGATGTATTCGCACCAGTTTGAGGCAGTTTTAGCCGATACGAAAGCCTCTACCGATCTGTTAGCCGCAAGAATTCGCAGCCCGCACGAGTTAGCGATCGCGTCCCAAATCATGACCGAGCTCCAAAATCTTTTTTGCGAATGTGCGGCGGACGGAATCGGGGGCCTCGCCAAACCTCCGGCAGACATTACGTTCGGCTCGACGCGCGCATGGCGCGCAGCTGTCGATCAATTAGTGAAGGAGCTCTCGAATACGGCCCAAAAGGCGGGCAAAGAGGCTCTGCATTCGAGTGGCGATTACGACGCGCTCATTCGCCTGTATCGTGCGCTCCAGTTACTTATTCGCGTCCGCGTCGCGCTGGAAACAGGACTTCGCGGGATCGAATTTAAGACAATTTAGATCCAGTTCGTCCGGGCAGCGGGCCGGCCCCAGCCTCGCACGAGATTAGCTGCAGTGGCGCGAAATGCGATTGTCGATCTTCCACGCACGGATTCTTTTTCTGAGTTTTCCGGCAATCCTCTCGATTCTGCCAGCGGCGGTCGGGCAAACTGGCCTGAATTCGTTACCGGAAGTTGAATTTTCCCAACTGAGCCAGCGCGATCCGAATCCGCTCGGGGAAAAAGCCCTCAGCATTAATCCGACGCAGTGGAAACACGGCGAGACCGAGCATTACATTTATCATTTTGCTCACAGTTACGTGGCGACGCCAATCTCCGTGGAAGCAGAATTTCACTATCGGGTGGTGGCGAAGGAATTGCAGCGCGATCAACCCCTAACCGATATCAAATCGAACGTCTATATTTTCGAGCGCCCGGAGGATTGGCAGCAGTTTCAGGGGCTGGGCGAACTGGAAAAGTGGACCGGTGGCATCCATTCCCAAGGCAGCCTGTTCATTCTCCGTAATCCCGAGCAAAAATTTTCCGGTAATGTCCTTGGGCACGAGATCGTTCATCTCGTCCTTCATCGATTCTATGCCGATGGGATTCCCTGCTGGCTGAATGAAGGGATCGCCCAATACATTTCGAAATCGACACGTGCCAGTTATCAGCGCGCCCGCGGTTACCTTTCCAAGCCGCATTCAGAGGCAATCGCGACCGAGGAAATAATTCCGGTGGCAACATTGGTTCGGTTTACACGGCCACCTTCCGATCGCATCGAAACCTTTTATGATGAATCGGAGCGGCTGGTGCGCTTTCTGGTCGCGACCGATAGGCCGAGCTTTCTGGCGCTGCTCGATGCGTTGGGCCGGCATCAGCCCTTCGAAATTGTGCTGCCGCGAATTTATCCTGCCAAATTTGCCACCGTCGCTGCGCTGGAAGAGAAATTCCGCGAATATGCAGCGAAGGATTTTGGAACGACTTTGCAGCAGACCGAAGAATGACCGTCTCGCGGTATGCCGCAGAGATGGAAATCCCAACACCCAAATCCCAGGCTCCAAGCAAATTCCAATACAAATTCCCAAAATAGCAAAACGCGAGATCACCTTTTTTGAAGATTGAAATTTGAATCTTCCCTGGGATTTGGGGCCTGGGATTTGGAACTTTCGCCGCGAGGCGATGGTATCGCTTGCTGAACCAGCGCGCGTTTGCGATGAAATAAGTCGCCATGCCTAAGGCCAAAGCGAAAGTTCAAACCGCCAACATCCGCGCGATCATCGGCTCCGACGAAGCGAGAATAAAACGCGAAGCGGCTGAGCTGGCCAAAAAACTCGCGCCGGCCGAGGCCGGCGAATTTGGACTCGAGATAATTGATGGCGCGGCTGACAATGTTGACGGCGCCGCCACCGCGATCCGCTCGACCATTGCGGCGCTGCAAACGCTTCCATTTTTCGGCGGCGGCAAGCTGGTCTGGCTCAAAAGCGCGAACTTTCTTTCCGACGATGTGAAAGGGAAATCCGCCAATGTGCTCGAGCCATTGGAGCAACTCGGCGTCATTCTCGCCGGCGGACTGCCGGACGATGTCACATTTCTTGTTAGCGCAATTGATCCGGACAAGCGGCGATCGTTTTACAAGACACTGACGAAACTGGCGGATATTCAAATTTTCGACGAGCCCGATCTGAACCGCAGCGGTTGGGAAGAAAATGCCAGCGAAATTGTGCGGGCCGAAGCGAAAAAACACAGCTTAGAATTTGAAGAGGAAGCGCTGGAACTTTTTGTCCTTTCTACCGGCGGCGACTCCGGCGTTGTCGCGAACGAACTGGAAAAGTTGGCGCTTTATGCGCCGGAGGGAGCGATCACCGCCGAGCAGGTCCGGGTATTGGTGCCGATTTCGCGGGCGGCGGTTATTTTCGAATTGGGCAATGCTCTAGCACGCCGCGATGCCACCCTTGCGCTCAACCTCGTGCGCGACTTGCTCGACCAAGGCGAAACCGCCATTGGCATTTTGCTCGCGACCATTTTGCCGACGATCCGCAACCTTCTTCTGGCCAAGGACCTGATGGAACGCCATCACCTTCCACGGCCGCACGCGCCTTTCGCTTTCATTTCGACACTCAATCGTTTGCCCGCAAAGGAAACGGAACATTTACCGCGGAAAAAAGATGGAACGATCAATGGCTATGCGCTCGGAATTGCGGCAATGAACGCGCATCGATTCGGAACCGACCAACTGGTTCGGGGAATGGAAGCATGCTTGCAGGCAAACCTGGAACTGGTCACCACCCAATTGGATCAGGAATTGGTGCTGACCGAAATCGTGGTGAAGTTGCTCACGTAGGGCGGTAGGGCGAGACTCCGTCGAGCCGCGAAATAACCGTGACTGGAAAAATTCTCTTTTGGCTCCGCAGAGCGTCGCCCTACCAAATGCCATGGCGAGCGCCGAATCGGTAGGGCGAGACTCCGTCGAGCCAGCGGATATTCGATGCCGCGCTCACAGAGCGCCGCTACAGGTTAATCGCCCGAATATTTCCGCGCCATCGGACCCACGTAGGGAATGTCCCAGCGCGATCCTGAAAATGCTTTGATCATGGCAATGATCCAGACAATAACTATCGCGACGTTAACGACCGCCCAAAGCACCCAGAGGACAAAGCCAAAAAGCGGCCCGATTCCAGGAATAGGCGCCAGCACACCGTGGATAACAGTCCACGCGACTGCAAAAACGAACCAACCGATGCCCAAGATAATGGATTGCATTGCGTAAAAGCGCACGAAATTGTCGCGTTTCTCCAGCAGATAAAAGATGATGCCACCGATGAGCGGAAAACAGGCCAGGGCGGCAGCGACATTGGAGGGCAGACCAGTCGAATCGCTTGTCACATTTTCTCCGCGCGGCGGAGGTTCGGGAGGAGGATTCGGATTTGGCGGAATCGGCTCGGGCGCTGGGGGAGGCGATGTCGGCTCGAAAGAATCAGCCATGGTAACTGTTAGATGAAATAGAGCGGTTGTTTGTCAAGTGAACTCCGACACGATTGAGATTTCCGGGAACGGTTTTCGTTACTCCGCCCTCGTGGGCCATGGTTTGATGGCGAAGGCTGGTGAGCTCGCTCGCAAAGTCATGAGCGGAAATCGTTGCGTCATTATTGCCGATGAAACGACGGTGCGATTATTCGGCGATCGCGTTCAGGAAAGTTTCAATTCGGAAAATTTTTCGCCGCAATTGATCCGGATTCCAGCGGGTGAAAAATCAAAGTCGTTTGCGCAAGTAGAGAAAATTTGTGGCGAGATGATTGAGGCGCGGCTCGATCGGAGTTCGTTCGTGGTCGGGCTAGGCGGCGGGGTAATCGGCGATATTTCCGGCTTTGTCGCCGCCATTTTTCAACGCGGCATTCCACATATTCAGATTCCGACCACGCTACTCGCGATGGTCGATAGCTCGATCGGCGGCAAGACCGGAGTAAACCTTGACGCTGGGAAAAATTTGATCGGCGCGTTTCATCATCCTTCGCTTGTGATTATCGATGTTGATGCGCTGGAAACCTTACCGGCGCATGAGTTGCGTAAGGGTTACGCGGAAATCATCAAGCACGCCATTATTCGCGACCGGGAGATGTTCAGCAATTTGTCATCCCGAGCGCCAGTCGAGGGATCCCGCGATGAAAGCTTTAAGGTAACGCATCGGGATCCCTCGACTCCGCTTCGCTCCGCTCGGGATGACGGACTCGTCGCGCAGATTCGGCGCAACATCGCGATCAAAGCTCGTATCGTGTCAGCCGATGCTCGCGAGATTTCCGGGGAACGCGCGCTCCTGAATTTTGGCCACACCGTCGGACACGCGATCGAGCGCGCAACGGACTTCAAAATTCCGCACGGCGATTCCATCGGCATTGGGATGGTGGCGGCCTGCGGGATTTCGATAAAACGGGCGGGACTCTCTTCTCAGGAGCGAGATGATGTCGTTTCGCTGTTGAAACAGTTTGAGTTGCCGACGCAGCTGCCGGCTGAGGTAGATCGAGAAAGAATAATCGCCACGGTCATGCACGATAAAAAATTCCTTGGCGGAAAAATCCGATTCGTGGTCACACCGAGAATTGGCGAAGCGCACGTTTTAAACGACGTGACGATGGAAGATATTCGCGAAGCGATTGAGGAGTTGTAGCTGCCGCTGTTCTCAGCGGCAGATCCTGTGCTCGATTCTGCCGCCAGTGACGGCGGCAGCTACAACTCTGGGGAGCGCAGGCTGCTAGCCTGCTGGTTTCGGCTGCTAGCCGAAACATTCTTAGAAGAAGTTTCGTCGGCAAGCTGCCGACGAATGCAGGCTAGCAGCCTGCGCTCCCCGGAAATAGCAATCGCGCGAGTTATTTTACCCCCCGCACCGTCCGGCAATAATCGGCCAAGCCATCCGCGACGGCCTGAGCGTATTCGCAAAAGATGCTTTTGCGTTGCACACCGTTAATCTCGCGAGTGCCCTCATAATCCCCGGCCTCAATTCGCTCGAACCCTTCCGTGCTGTTCATCACGTACGGCTCGAAATAAATCACTGGGCAACGAAAAACGCGCGTGGCCAGCAGATTACGCGCATACACGTAACCTCTCGTCCCCACTTTCGCTACCGTGTCGGTAGTATATTGATAAGGCGGCAACCCGGTTTCCTGCGCAAATTTCGCAGCCATTGCATCGGCCAGCGGCAGTTCTTCTTCGTAAACCCGACTGAGCAAACGCCGAATCATCTCGTAACGCTCGTCATCGTGCGCGATCTCCTCGGGCAAATAGGAACCGTTCACCAGCACGTGAAAATGATTGCGATCGATCAGTGTGGGATTTTTCGGATCGCCCCACCCTTCGGCATTGAAATGCAGACAAAGCACGAGGTCCGGTTGCAACTTCATGTTCACCTTCTTCGCGCGATAACGAATTTCGCTTTGCCGATAAAACAGCAGCTCGCTTTGCCAGCGAATCGATTTGTCCTTGTCCACATCGTCCGCTTCATAGTTTTGCCGCGACTCGTTCATCCCGGTTTTAGAGAGAACTTCCCTGGCGATTTCCCGAAAATCATCCGGACGCCGGGGTGTGGTAGGACGATCGTGCCGCCGGGCGAAAGAGACTTCGGCGCCGAGGGCGCGCAATTTCGGCGCCAGAATCTTCGCCACCCGCCAGGTCAGTTCGCCTTCTTCCACCGGCGGCTTGTCGTCCACTTGAAACCAACGCTCTTCCATTTTCGCCCAACGCCCGCCGAGATGACCCGGATCAAGCGTGACATTTAACCCGCTTAGCGGCCGCTTGGCGGAAGCGCGCTGCAGTTTATCAATACGCCGCCAATAATGCGCCGGGAGCTTGCGCGGCGTTTCTTTGGCGAACCGCAACGTGAAAAAATTCTGCGCCGCTGCGTCCTCGACGATCCGCGCTGAATCGTCGTTAATTTGAATCAAGTCATCGTAGCCGCGGGTTGCATAAACATTTTGCAATAAGCGCGTGAAATCATCGCGGGTGATCGTTTCCTGGTAACGTTCAAGGGTTGGCCAACGCGGTTTATCGGCCAGCGGACTGATCTCCGCCGCTCCCAGCTGGCCCAGGTTGAAAAGCGCGAAAAGAAGGAGAACGCAACGGAGCATCTGGACTTCGCGTTCATTAATCACGATGATCGGTGAATGCTAACGATTCTTTTTCTGGGCGACATCGTTGGCGAACCTGGCCGGAGCGCAGTGATCGCGCGGCTCCCGGAATTAAAGGAAAAATACGCGTTGGATTTCACTATCGTTAATGGCGAGAACACAGCGCGTGGCCGCGGCATCACCGGGAAAATTACGATCGACCTTTTGCGCGCTGGCGTTTCGGTCATTACCACCGGCGATCATATCTGGGACCAGAAGGAGATTTTCGGGTTCATCGATACCGAGCCGCGGTTGCTGCGGCCGATCAATTATCCGGAAGGCGCGCCGGGGCACGGCTCCATCGTCCTGGAAACCGCGAAAGGAAAAGTAGGCGTGATCAATGTCCAATGCCGTACTTTCATGCTCCCGATTTTGGAGAACCCATTTCACGCGATAGAGGTGGCGATTGCGAAAATGCGGACGGAAACTTCGGTCATCGTGGTTGATGTTCACGGCGAAACGACGAGCGAAAAAATTGCGCTCGCCCGTTTTCTCGATGGCAAAGTTTCCGCCGTCCTCGGCACCCATACTCACGTGCAGACCGCGGACGAACAGATTTTTCCGGGCGGCACTGCATTTCTTTGCGATGCCGGAATGTGCGGACCGGTGAATTCTATTATAGGTCGCGCCGTCGAACCAATCGTGCAGCGTTTTATGTCGAACCTGCCGGCGCAATTCCCGGTGGCCACGGGCGAGGTGCGGTTGCGAGGGGCGTTGGTTGAGATCGATGAGAGGACGGGGCGCGCGCTTCGCATCAGCCGGGTGGATGAGGCAGCGGCGACTACTTCAGGAGAAACGCAGTCCGCCGCGACGGTGGAAAACGAATATAAGAGTGAGCAAGAGAACGATTGACAGACTGCGCGGCTTCGTCGCATTTGTCAGCCCACAATTTTTTCTACGGAGAGCAATATGCGTTACATGAAATTGTCAGGTTTGGGAATAATGATATTCGCCATCGGGGCGATGGTGGTGTTTGGGCAAGGCAACCAGGAAGCGGCCAATCTCACCCGCGAGGGAATCGAAGCTTCCAAGGCGAAAGATTGGGACAAAGCGATTGCTGCTTTTAAAAGAGCGGCGCAACTGGAGGAGCGCTACGCTCCAAATCTGGCTTCGGCTTTGCAACAGCGCGCCGGTGTTTACGTGAGTCAGCAGAAATTTCAGGAAGCGATTGCCGATTATTCCGAGGCGCTAAAAGTAAAATCAAAGGATCCCGACATTTTTGAGCGGCG
>QHRJ01000257.1 GCA_003220075.1 Verrucomicrobiota bacterium | reverse complement strand
TGAATCCGGACGAATACACGGTTTTCAAGCCGCTCCTCGAGAAGAAAAAGACACGGCCGATCCTGGAAAAATCGCTCGGCGACAAGAAACGGAAAGTCGTTTACGGGCGCAGCCGCGGCCGGGTAACGCGCACCGTTAACACAACAAAGAAAGAGCGTGAATCATTCGTGCTCGACGACAATGAGATCTTGCGTCTGGCCGAATGGGCGTGCGCGATCGAGAAGCATTACGAAAAGCCGATGGACATCGAATGGGCGCGAGATCGCGAGACCGGTCAGATCTTCATCGTGCAGGCGCGACCGGAGACGGTGCAGGCGTTGAAGGAAGCCGGGTCGCTCACCACTTATCGGTTGAAGGAAAAAGGCAAAAGGCTGCTCTTCGGTCTGCCCGCCGGCGAGGCAATCGCTGCCGCGAAAGTCTGCCGCATCCAGAGCTCACGCCAACTGGGCAAATTTAAGGAAGGCTCCATCCTCGTTACCGAAATGACCGATCCCGATTGGGGTCCAATCTTCAAGAAAACCAAAGGCATCATCACCAACCTGGGCGGGCGAACCTGTCACGCAGCCATCGTCAGCCGCGAGCTCGGCATTCCAGCAATCGTCGGCACGGGTGAGGCGACAAAAGTTTTGCGCGATGGCCAGGAAGTGACGCTCTCCTGCGCCGAAGGCGATGAGGGTTTTGTTTACGATGGCTTGCTCGATTTCGCCGAGGAGAAAGTCAGCTTAAAAAAGGTGCCGAAGACGCGTACGCCGATCATGCTCAACATCGCCAGCCCGGGCGGCGCGTTTCGTTGGTGGAAACTGCCGTGCGACGGCATCGGCCTGGCGCGGATCGAGTTCATCATCGCCAATCGCATTCAAGTTCATCCGATGGCGTTGGAGCATTTCGACGAGCTGGAGGATCGCGAGGCACGCCGTCGCATCGACAAATTGACTCGCAGTTATCAGGACAAGCGCGATTATTTCATCGACAAACTCGCGCAAGGCATCGCCCCTATTGCTGCCTCCCAGCATCCGTGTCCCGTCATCGTACGGTTGAGCGATTTCAAGACCAATGAATATGCCGCACTCATCGGCGGGGAGCAGTTTGAACAACACGAGCATAACCCAATGCTCGGCCTACGTGGCGCATCGCGTTATTACCACGAAAAATTTCGCGACGCCTTTCAGCTGGAGTGCAAGGCGATCCAGCGTGTGCGCAATCAGATCGGGTTGAAAAACGTGATCGTGATGGTGCCGTTCTGCCGCACCCTCGATGAAGCCGACAAAGTCCTGCGCCTGCTCGCCAAGAACGGCCTGGTTCGCGGACAACGAGGCCTCGAGATCTATATGATGTGCGAAATACCTTCCAACGCCGTCCTCGCCGAAAAATTTGGCAAACGCTTCGATGGTTTTTCTATCGGGAGCAACGATCTCACTCAACTCGTGCTCGGCGTGGATCGCGATTCGGCCGAGCTCGCCGACTTATTTGATGAGCGGAACGAAGCCGTGAAAAATGTGGTCCGCGAAGTCATTCGCGCGGCCCACAAAGCCGATTGCAAGGTGGGCATCTGCGGCGAGGCGCCGAGTGATTATCCTGAATTCGCGGCATTCCTCGTCGAGAGCGGCATCGATTCAATCTCGATCAACCCCGATCGTTTCATCGAGACTAAGAAAATCGTGGCAAAAGCGGAGGGTAAATGAAAATGACGCAGACACTTCTGTCTGCATCCCGGCGATGAGCTCCGACCGAACATTGCAGTCGGTCATAGACTCGCTAGGCGAGCGTGGCGACAAGACGGCGTTGGTCGTCTTCGACAAGAAAGATCGACATTGTTGGTCGTTTCAGAAACTTGCAGCTTGCGCGCGAGCTTTCGCCAATGGGCTCGTCAGGCAGGATTTTAAACGCGGCGATACCGTGGCCCTCTTCGCCGAAAACAGCCCGGAGTGGATCGCGGCTGCGCTGGGAATCATTCGCGCTGGCATGGTCGCTGTGCCGCTCGATATCCAGCTTGGCGAGAAAACTCTGGTTCACATTCTGCAAGACAGTGAGGCGCGCGCGGTCATTACGACACGAAAGCGAACGCAATGGATCGAGAAGCTTGATCTCAAAGAAAAACCAAAACTCATCTTGCTCGATGCTGGCGAAGAGAATTCGCCTGAGGCGGATTGGAAACGGCTCCTTGAGAACGAAGAGACAGAACTTCGGACGGTAAGTTGGGACAATGAAGCAGTGCTCTTTTATACCTCGGGAACAACCGGTCCGCCCAAGGGCGTGCCGCTGAGTCATGGGAACATTGCGGCGCAGCTCGATACCGTCGCCGAAGTGCACCTCATCAAAAGCGGAGATCGTGTGCTGCTCCCGTTGCCCTTGCATCACGTCTATCCATTTGTGATCGGCATGCTGGCTCCGCTGGCTCTCGGTCTGCCGTTGATTCTGCCATTTTCGCTGAGTGGACAGCAGTTGCTGCGCGCTTTGCGAGAGGGCGA